>CAZHRJ010000046.1:0-19821 GCA_964534765.1 uncultured bacterium | reverse complement strand
CAGAGAGAAAAACGAGGTTTTCTTTTTCCTGATTCAAAAAATGGGCGGGTTACGTGGAAATCCAGGATTCGATACGTACATTTGACTTCGCCGGGATTAGACGTTACCATTGACCGCATATGGGCAAGGGATTAGTCGCGTTGGTCGTATTGATGGCGGTGTTGATTGTCGGCGCGTGCGCGTCGGTTTCGGACTGCGCGCCGTGCTGTTGCGAACCGTGCGATTCGTCAATGGACTGCATGTCTGACAACGGTTCGGCCCCTGCGGTGCTTGGAAATGGGTTTAAGTCCATAGCCCACGGTGTGACGCTCATGATCGTCAAGGCGTCCGCCGTGGACTTGGCCCCATCCACTCACTCTCTTGCCCCCGCGCCTGCCCATCTGCCGGGACCACCTCTGCCCATCCGATATCACACCCTCCTGATCTGATCCTTTCCTGACACGGTTGCGCGTCGGCGCGAAGCGTCACGCGCTCATGGCGGCCTTCGGTTCGCCGGTCATTGTTCCCGATTACGGGATATGGGCCTCGACTGCTCAGGAAAGGACTTTTGATGCATGCGATAAGAGTTTGGCTTGTTCTCCATTTATTGATTTCAGCCGCCGTGGCGCACGCCGCAACCGGCCTCCTCAGGCTGGAGGATGTTCAGACGGAAGTGGCAGCCCAAAATCCCAAAGTCCGGGCGATGAGAACGAACTGGGAAAAACAGAAAGCCCAGGTGGGATTCGTCCGGTCATGGGCTGATCCCAAAGTCGGGATCAATCTTGAAAAAATCCGGCGCGGCCGCGGCCCGAAATCAAAAAACGCCGGTACCGATATGTACATGATCGAGCAGGATATCCCCTTCCCCGGCAAGCTGTCGGCTCGCAAGAAGGCCCAGATCCATGCGGCTAAAATCGCGCTGTATGATTACCAGAGGACGATCCTCGACGTCCAGGCCGACGTGACGGCGGCGTATTATGAGTACTGGCAACTCCTGGAGAGTCTTCGGATCAAACGCGCGCATTCCCGGATTCTTGAGCGGCTCTCGGCCGTGACCGAACGGCAGTACGCATCCGCGCGTGTCATGCAGAGGGATGTTCTGCGGGCGCAGGCGGCGGCGGACAAAATATCGGTGGAATTGTCAAACCTTGAAGAGCGCGTTCCGGCCGTGAAGTCTCGATTGAACGCGTTTCTCAACCGTCCGGCGAACGCGCCGCTTGGGACGCCGGAAGGACCACGCGCTGATTTTGCCGCAGCGGCCGAACGTTCGATATCCATGTCGCGTTCGGCACTTGGCCATCCATGGCCGGCGGACGGCGCCGCCCTGGAATCGGCAACGATCGCGTCGAACGTCGATCTAAAGACCGCCCACCATCACATCGAGCACAGCCGCTTTATGTTGAAAGAAGCCCAACTCAGTTTTCTGCCCGATTTTACCGCCGGCTGGGCGCGCATGGTGGAGGACGGGATGCCCAAGGTCTACAACGCCTCTCTATTCTTGAACGTGCCGCTCTATTTCTGGAAACAGCGCGCGCAGGTCCGGGCCGCCGAGGCGGAACTGGGGCACGCCGAAGCGGAATGGGAACGGATGCGAAACGAGGTCGACGCCGATTTTCGGATGGCCCTCGCTGACATCCGAAACGCCGCGCGCATGGCGAACATCTACCGCACGTCGGTTTTGCCTCGCAACCGCAAGGCGCTTGAGGTCGTCGAGAGCGGATATCTGGCCAACCGGGCCGGGTTTCTCGATTTGTCGGACGCGCAGCAGCAACTGCTGTTTGAGGAGCTGGCGTATGTGAATCTCCTCACCGAGTACGGCAAGGCGCGCGCGGCGCTCGACAGGCTGACGGGGATATCCGTTACGGAATTGACGAACGAACAACCAGACACAGGAGGGATGAGTCATGAACAGACTCGCTAGAATCGTATCCATCGCGGTTGTCGCCGCTGTCGCCGGAGGAGGGGGCTGGCTGTATATGAGCCGATCCGCCGGGAAGTTCGGCGAGGTGACGCCGATTGATGAATCCAAGCCCCACGATTTTTATACCTGCTCCATGCATCCGGACGTCCACATGCACGAACCAGGCCGGTGTCCCATCTGCAACATGACGCTGACTAAAATCAGCGCGGGCGGGAACGAAAGGGGGACGGAGGGTGACAGATTGACGGTCCAAGGCCGGGGCATGGTGACGATCCCGGCGGAAAAACTTCAATTGATCGGTGTGAAGTTCGGGAAAGTCGAACGCGGATCGATCGAGAAAATCATCCGCGCTTACGGCCGGGTCGCTTACGATCCCGATCTCTATCAGGCGCAGGAAGAATACCTGTCGGCGATCGACCTGGTTGAGCTGTCCAGCGAGCCGCCGCCGGCGTCGCGGGAGCGCAGTTGGAAGCTTCTGAAAGCCGCCGAAACGCGGCTGAAATTGTTAGGCTTAAACGACGCGCAAATTCAGCGCCTGCGGGTTCGCCGGCAGGTTGATCCACAGCTCCTCCTGGGCGCTCAGGAATCGGGAAAGGTCTGGGTCTACGCGGAGGTATACGAATCGGATCTGTCATTCGTTCGAGTGGGCCAGACGGTGGACATCGATGCCGCGGCCTATCCGGGGAAAATGTTTTCCGGGAAAATTCTGGCGATCGATCCCGTGATCAACCCCAAAACCCGCACAGTGAAAATCCGTTCGGAAATCGATGATCCGGCTGGCGAACTCAAACCCGATCTCTACGTCAACGTGCTGGTCCATTCCGGCCTCGGCGAGGCCCTCACCGCGCCGGAAAATGCGGTCCTGAACTCCGGAAGCGAACAGCACGTGTTCGTGCACAGGGGCTCGGGCAGCTTTGAGCCGCGCCGGGTGCGGATCGGGCGGAAGGCGGAGGCCAAGATCGAGATTCTGGAGGGCCTGACCGAAAACGAGGAGGTGGTGGTGAGCGGCAATTTCCTCATTGACTCGGAGAGCCGCCTGCGGGCCGGCATGTCGGGGATGTCCTTTTACGGCGGGAAGGGAGCGGCGGAGGATGGCAGATCGGATGCGAGGGGGGTGCATCGACATTGATCGAAGGGATCATTGCGTGGTGCGCGCGAAACCGTTTCATCGTTTTTACGCTGACGGCTTTTTTTGTTCTGGCGGGACTCTGGTCCCTCCAGAGACTTCCGCTGGATGCCATCCCGGACCTCTCCGACGTACAGGTCATCATCCTGACCGAATGGGACGGACGATCGCCCGATCTCGTCGAGGATCAGATCACCTATCCGATCGTCACGTCCCTTCTGTCCGCGCCGAAAGTCCAGTTTGTCCGCGGACAGTCCTTCTTCGACGTATCATTCGTGTACGTCGTCTTCGAAGAGGGCACCGACATGTACTGGGCGAGGTCCCGCGTCCTTGAGTATCTGAATCAGTCGCTATCGAAACTACCGGCCGGCGTGCGGCCCTCGATCGGCCCGGACGCCACCGGGGTCGGATGGGTGTTCGAATACGCGCTGGTGGACGAAAGCGGCAAGCACGACCTTTCGGAGCTTCGAAGTTTCCAGGACTGGACCCTGCGCTACGCATTGGCAAGCGTGGAAGGCGTCGCGGAAGTCGCGTCGATCGGCGGATTCGTCAAGCAGTACCAGGTCGAGGTAGACCCGAACGCCCTCCTCGCGTACAACATTCCGCTCAAAACCGTCATCGACGCGATCCGCATGTCGAACAACGACGTCGGCGGCCGGGTACTCGAGATGGTCGAACGCGAATACATGATACGCGGTCGCGGATACATCAAGTCGACGGCAGACCTCGAACAAATTCCGGTGGCCGTACATGACGGCACGCCCATCATGCTCCGGCAAGTGGCCCGGGTCCATATCGGGCCTGACATGCGACGGGGCGCGGTGGAACTGGACGGCAAGGGCGAAGCCGTCGGCGGGCTGGTCATCATGCGCTACGGCGAGAACGCGCTGAACGTGATCGCCCGCGTGAAGGAAAAACTGAAATCTCTGGAGGCGTCGATGCCGGATGGCGTTCGCGTGGTCGTCACGTACGACCGATCGACCCTGATCCATGCGGCCATACACACGCTGAAAACCAAATTGACGGAGGAGATGATCGTCGTCGCTCTGGTGATCCTCTTTTTCCTCTGGCACGTCCGAAGCGCGCTCATTCCGATTGTCACCCTGCCGGTCGCGGTCATTTTGGCGTTCATCCCCATGTATTCCATGGGCATCACCGCCAGCATCATGTCACTCGGAGGCATCGCCATCGCCGTCGGCGCAATGGTCGACGCATCCATTGTCATCATCGAGAACACGCACAAACGCCTCGAGGGCTGGAATTCTGAAGGCCGACGCAGGCCGGCGGAGGATGTTCTGATCGAGTCGGCGCAGGAGGTCGGACCATCGATCTTCTTTTCGCTTCTGGTCATTGCCGTCTCCTTCATGCCGATCTTCACGCTTGAAGCCCAGGAAGGGCGGCTGTTCAAACCCCTCGCCTTCACTAAAAACTTCTCCATGGCCTTCGCCGCGCTCGTCGCCATCACGCTGGCGCCGGCCCTGCTCACCTTGTTTTTGCCGGGAAAGGAATACGTCTTCGCGTCAAAATGGAAAACCCGCATGGCGAACCTTCTCTGGGGCGGGAAATTTCATTCGGAGGAGACGCACCCCATCGGCCGTTTTCTGCACCGCATGTACAACCCGTGCGTGACGTTCGTGTTGAAGCACAGGCGCGCGGTGATTTCCACAGCGGTCGCGGTGATGCTGATTTCTCTGCCGATCTATTTTCATCTCGGCTCGGAATTCATGCCGCCGCTCTGGGAAGGATCGTTTCTATACATGCCCACCGGCCTGCCCGGCATGTCGATCACACAAGCCGGCCAGGTTCTGCACTCCATGGACAAGATCATCATGCAGTTTCCCGAAGTTGAACACGTGTTCGGGAAAATCGGGCGTTTTGAATCCGCAACCGATCCCGCGCCGATCATGATGGTCGAATCGATCATCACCTTGAAACCCATGCGGCAGTGGCGGGAGGGCATGACGATCGAGAAATTGAAGGAAGAAATGGACGCGCATCTGCAATTCCCCGGCATGCCCAACGTCTGGTGGATGCCGATTCAGACGCGGATTGAAATGCTGACAACCGGCATCCGGTCGCCCGTGGGCGTCAAAGTCATGGGCGCCGACCTCGAACGGATCCAGCAGACCGCCAACGCTATCGAGGCGGAACTGAGGAGCATTCGCGGCACGCGGTCGGTCTTCGCCGAACGCGTCACCGGCGGCAACTTCATCGATTTCGACATTGACCGGAGTGAGGCCGCCCGGTATGGCCTGACAGTGGGCGAAGTCGAGGAGATCATCGAATCGGCGATCGGTGGCGCGAATATCGCGACGACGATCGAGGGACGCGAGCGATACCCGATCAACGTGCGATACCCGCGCGATTTTCGCGACGATCTCGACAAACTCAGCCGCGTGAAGGTCGCCACTCCGTCCGGCGCGCAGGTGCCCATCGGCCAGATCGCCGATATTCGCTTCAAGACCGGCCCGGCGGACATCCGAAACGAGGACGGGTCGCTGGCAACATTCATCTTCATCGACGTCAAAGACCGCGATCTTGGCGGCTATGTCGAGGAGGCCCAGCGAGTGATCCGGGAGAAAATTAAACTCCCGCCGGACGTTCGACTCGAATGGGCAGGGCAGTTTCGCTACCTCGAGCGCACGAAGGCGAAGCTGATCTGGGTGGTGCCGCTTACGCTCTTTGTGATTTTCCTCCTGCTTTATCTCAACACGAAATCAGTGGTGAAAACATTTATCGTCATGCTGGCCGTTCCATTTTCCCTCATCGGCGCCTTCTGGCTTCTATGGCTTCTCGATTACAACATGTCCGTTGCCGTCTGGGTCGGGCTTCTGGCGCTGGCCGGCGTCGACGCCGAAACCGGCGTGATCATGCTCCTGTATCTGGAACTGGCATACACCGACCGCGTGAAAGCCGGCCGGATGAACTCGCGGAACGATCTCGATGAGGCGATCCACGAGGGCGCCGTGAAACGCATCCGGCCCAAGCTCATGACGGTCGGCACAACGTTCATCGGACTTCTGCCCATCATGTGGGCGGGACTGGGCGAGGCCGGCGCGGATGTGATGAAACGCATCGCGGCGCCGATGGTCGGCGGCATCTTTACATCGTTCTTGCTGGAATTGCTGGTCTATCCGGTAATCTTTGCGATATGGAAGCAGCGATCGCTGGGCACATCTGCGCCTGAATGATGCGCACGCGGGGAGCGGTGGCCGTCAGGCCGGACTGAGTTTGAGAAGCATCTCCCGGTTGGTCGGAATATCGCCCAGGACTTTGTCCATCATCCGGTAGGCGTCGTCCGGCGACAGCTGGGCGAGGATTTGTCTGAGCGCCACGAGTCCGCGATATTCGGTTTCAGAGTAGAGCAGCTCTTCCTTGCGCGTCCCCGATTCCTTGATCTGGATGGCCGGAAACTGCCGCTTCTCCGCCAAGTCCCGTGACAGCACCAGCTCCATGTTACCGGTACCTTTGAATTCCTGAAAAATCACGTCGTCCATCCTCGACCCGGTTTGCACCAGCGCAGTCGCCACAACCGTCAGGCTACCGCCGTGCTCGATGTTCCGCGCCGCGCCGAAAAACCGCCGGGGTTCCTCCATCGCCATCGCGCCCAGTCCTCCGCTTAAGGTCTTGGAGTGCGAATCAATATGGATGTTGAACGCCCGCGCCAGCCGCGTGATGGAGTCCAGCAAAATAACGGCGTGCTTTCCCTCAAGGGCGTGCCGCATGGCCTCTTCCAGCACGTCACGTGTTTTCTCAACGTGGCTCTCGGTCGACTTGTCTGACGACGAGGCAACCACCGTGGCCTGGACGGACCGCTGAAAATCCGTTACCTCTTCCGGCCGCTCGTCAACCAGCAGAACATATTGAACGACATCCGGATGGTTTGCCGACAGGGCGCGTGAAATGGTCTTCAATATCGTTGTCTTGCCGCTCTTGGGCGGCGAAACGATCAGCGCCCTCTGGCCGCGCCCGACCGGCGTCATCAGGTCCATCCACCGGCCGATCTTCTCATCCGGCCGGGTCTCCAGAACATACCGCTCGGTCGGATGCATCGGCGTCAGCTGCTCAAACGCCTTGCGCACAGCGGACGGCGGTTTGGGACGTTGAAACCCAGGCCGACCTGAGGTGGGCGGACCACTCCTCTGGCGCCGGTTATCCGGCCGGCGCGAATTTTGCTGCCGCCTGCCGTCGGAGCGGTTATTCATGACGGAATGCGGATATCCCTTGTTACGCATGGGAAGTGTCGTCTCGTTTCAATCTGGCAACTACCCTTCTCTTGGCTTTTGATATCCTCCTCCACGTGGGTGGGAACTCAAGTGGAAGTAGCCCCTTCATTCGAACTGGCGCAACATATCCTATCGATCGGCAAAGGTCAATCACTATTGCAAGAATCTTCCAGTAGAATAGTGTAGGACAGCCCGCGCCATTTTTGGTATAGTACGTCCCGTGCAACAGTTGGCGCAGAAAGCGGCGCTCCTTCTGATAGGCGTGTTGGGGGCACTGGGTCTCGTGGAAATCTGGCTTCGCGTTCTCCCCCCGCGGGACTTTGCCCGGATACTCAGCGCTCAGCACCTGTATCAGCCTGATCCCACGCTTCGGTATACCCTCCGGCCGAATTTGGACGTGTATGCTCTTTCGGAATCGGGCGATGCCTACTCCATAAAGACCAATGACCATGGACTCCGGGATGTCCCCTACCGGCCGGACGACAGCCGCCGGACGATTCTGGGTCTTGGAGACTCCTTCTTGTTCGGCCAAGGCGTCGCTCGGGAGGAGGCGATGTTGGGCCGGCTGGGGAATCTTCTGGAAGACTGGTCGCCGGGCAGATTCCGGACGATCAACGCAGGGGTTGAAGGATACTCCACCAATCAGGAAATCCTCTATTATCTCCAGCGCGGCCATCCGACGTTCCGGCCGGAAACGGTCATCCTGTTTTTCTACATCAATGACCTCGTCCTACATGTTTCTTACGGAAAAATTAATTACTATATGGGTATCCCCATTCCCGAAGCGTCCCCGGGACAGGGTCTGCTTGCTTCGGATGGTGATACTCCCTCCACGCCGGGCATCCCTGGCGGATCTCATCAGTGGCGAATGGTGGATTTTGCGAAGTATCTGCGCGAGGTCTACCAGATTCGGACCTCCGAAAAGAAGTATCTGGAAAACAAGCCGAGTTTTGATATCGAGGCCAGGATATTCAGCCGCGAGTTTTTTCCGAAAGAGGCATGGCGCATCAAAAACGTCGAAAACATGCTCAAACTCCTCCATCAGGAGGTTCGCATGAACGGCGCAAAACTCCTCGTCGTCTACGTGCCCTCCGCCCGGGAAGTCGAGGAAGGCTCGGCGAGAAAAAAATACTATCGGCATCTGGACGCCGATCCGGCCAGGTGGGACTGGGATCGGCCGGGCGACGAAGTCGGCCAAGCTGTGTCGTCTGCGGGGATACCGTTTGTGGATCTGAGGGCGGCTTTTAAATCCCACTGGCAACAAACCGGCCGCAGTCTCTATTTTCATGGATACGGCCATTTCACGCCGGCCGGCCACCGTCTCGCGGCGGATGCCATTCTGCCTCACATCCAGAACGTTCTTCAGCCGGAACCGGCCGAGGTATCCGCCGCGGGGTCCGCACTGGGTCCACCGGGTGCGCCGGACATCCGCAAAACCATCTGGGGTCATACCGAGGACGTTTACCGGAAAATCGAGATTGTCCAAGGCGATTCCGTTTGGACAAGATCTTTTCCGGTCGGGCCGCCGCCGGAAGTCAGAATCCGGATTCACACCTATGTCCATAGTTCTCCCATTCGACTTGCCGCCGCCGACGGATTGGAGACGTTGCTGATCGACGAAATCCCGGGTAATTATCCGGGCTGGCTCGAAAAAAATCTCTTGCTCAAACCCTGGTCTCGCCGGCCCATTCAATTGAGTCTCTCGCCTTCCACCGCTGGCGGCCGGGCGATTTTTTCGGCGCCGTACCGGTTTCACCGGTCGTCCGCCGCTCGGCCGCCCATCCTCTGGTTTGCGGTTTCATCCATGCGCGCGGACCATCTGCCCATGTACGGATACGGCAAGACCACGACCCCGCATCTGGCCGATTTCCTTCGTGACGCCACCCTCTTCGAGGACGTGACCAGTCCCTCGCCCTGGGATCTGCCCGCGCTCCTGACGCTGCTGACCGGACTCGATCCCTTTACGCACCACGTAGAGACCGAGTCGAATCGTCTCCCTCCGGAAATTCCGACCGCGGCTTCCATTCTGGAATCGGCGGGATATACGACGGGCGCGTTCGTCGCCGCGGGATCGGCGGGACACACGCACCTTAAGCATTTCCAGTCCATTTACGAATACCCGGGTCGGGATTCCAAGGGCGATCTGGCCTTCAATCGAAAATACCTGCGTCAATGGATCGAATCCCACGCATCCGAGTCGTTCTTCCTGCTCTTTCAGACCCGGACTCTCGAGGAGCCATACACGGGAACCGCCTTTCCCAGGGAGGGTCAACCCGGCAGCCTGGCGGACACCCGGGCCCGATACGATGGCGGCCTGTACCGGCTGGACGATTTCTGGGGAGAAATGTTCGGTCTCATGCGCCACAAAGGTATTTTCGATTCGGCCTTGATCGTCATTTCCGGCTTGCATGGGGAAGAACTCGGCGATCGATCGGCCGGGAGGTATGGACATGGATCGGGCTTCCTTCAAGAAGTGATTCGGGTCCCGCTATTGATCAAATGGCCGGACGGAACTCATCCCGCTCCGACTTCGCGGTTCACGCCGCCCGCAGGACTGGTCGACGTTTTGCCCACCGTTCTCGACGCCATTCATATCCCGCCGCCCGCCATCCTGGACGGCCGCTCGATCCTGACTCGCCCCACCGCCGCAGACCCTTTCTTTCTTATGGGAGCCGTTCGGAGCGGTCCCAGCCGATTTGCCTGTGCGATTCGGCAGGGACGATTTAAACTCATCAGTATCGCGCCGGGCCGAAACAAAACCATCAGCACCGACTTGCGGCATATCCAACTGTTTGACCTGGATTCCGATCCCGGCGAGCGGGTGAACCTTCTGGTCAAGAACCCGGGCGAATTTATGCCGCGGGCCGAGCGTCTCTGGAACATTTTTTATGAGGCCGGATATTCCCACTATCTGAGATTTTCACCCAAAAAAATCGTGGCCGATAATGTCTACTAGACCCGGTGCTGATCCTCAGTCCCACTGTGACCTCTGCGGCCGATCGGTCGGATCGGCTCAGCTTCATGAACATCATTTGATCCCAAAACTCCAGATGAAACGGCTCAAACGACGCGGCCGCGCGGTCGAAAACCGCGTTGTCCTGTTCTGCAAACCCTGTCACACCGAAGTCCACGGACTCTTTGATCCGGCCCTCCTGGCACGATGTTTTTCCACGTTGGAGGCCCTACGTGCGGCGCCTCAGCTTGAACCCTACTTAGAATGGATTCGAAAAAGGAAGGCGACCGGATGACGTTTGGCTGGGCCATCTGGATCACCATCCTGGCTATTTCGGCCGCCGGCGACATCGAGTATCCATGGCCGCTTGGAAAAGAAACGCCGGTTCAGGGAACATTCGGGGAATATCGCGAGGGACATTTTCATACGGGAATCGATTTTTCCACGCGCGGCCAAACCGGATGGCCGGTCCATGCCGTGGCGGACGGCGACGTGTATCGCCTGCTCGATTCCCTCACCGGATTCGGGAAAGCCGTTTATCTGCGGCACCGGGACGGACGAGTGTCGGTCTACGCGCACCTCGACCGATTTCATGGGGCCATCGCCTCGAACGTGTCTGCCGGCCGCCGAACGATGTCTTTTCGAGACCGCATGGACACCGCCATTTTGCCGGGCCGATTGGCCGTTCGGCGTGGGGATGTGATAGGGTTTAGCGGGGAAAGCGGGTCGGGTCTGCCTCACTTACATTTTGAACTTCGCGCCGATGAGGAATCTCCCATCAATCCCATGGATTTTCTGCCCGCGCCATCAGATATTTCCCCACCGAAAATCCTTTCACTGTCCCTGCTGCCCGCGTCGCCGGATTCTCGAATTGACGGTGTTACACAGCCCGTCGAATTTCTTTTCCGGCCGGACGCGCCGCATGGATTTCAGATCGACACCATTCCGGAACTGGCCGGGCCGGTCTGGGTACACGTCACGGCGGATGACCTGACCGAGCCGGGCGGAAAGTATCATCTGAGTCCGAGGCGGGTCGAATTTTCCGTCGACAGCGGGCCGGTATCGGTCATTGAATTCGGCCGGTTGAGTTACGCGGCGGGAGAGAATAAAAGGGTTGGGCTGATCTACGACCTCGCCGCGTCTCATTCCGGATCCGGTCGATATGCCTTCCGGTTGATGACCTCTCTTCCCCGACCGGCATTCCTCAGAGCGACAAATCAGTCCATGCTCGACGCCGATGCCCTGCCGGCCGGTCGGCACCGGCTGCGCCTGGTTGTCGTCGACGCGGCGGGACTGGTTTCCGATGGAACCTTTTCGTTTGTCACTCGGGCCGCCGGCGCCCCACCGCTGAGCCGGATCTCCGTTCGGCCCGATCGCGAATCGAGTGTGGTGGTCCGATCGGGCGAAACGGCGGTTCTGAGCAGTCCGGACGGCCGGGCGAGGTGCGAGCTGACGGGCCGCGGAGTGTATACGAGTGATCCGGTGTCGCTATTGTCGGCGGAAACGACTCGAATTCCAATTCCTCATGAGTCGACCCTGCCCGCCCTCTGGGTCTATCGCCTCACACCGGATGGATATCCGTTCGCCGAGCCAGTCCCAATCACCGTGGCGCATCGGGGCGTCCGAACGCCGATTGAAAAATGCGGCGTCTATCGACTTCATCCGGTCACCCGGCAGTGGGCGTTTGTTGGATCGAAGATCGATCCCGATCGGCGTGAGATATCGGCCGAGATCGACCGGATGGGAATCTATGGTCTCTTCGACGATCAGGTCCCGCCCCGCATCTCCGCCCCGCGATGGGTGGATACCGTCGAGGTGCGGCTGGACGTGTCGGACCATGGATCGGGTGTCGCCGATACGGGATCCGTCCGGATCGACGGGCAAAAACTCGACGAGTGGTATTACGATGCTGACCGGGGATGGATTAGGATATTTTTGAGCAGCCTCAGACGGGGCCGGCATCGTGTGTCGGTCGTCGTCGCTGACCGAATCGGAAACACGGCCAGACGGAATGGGTCGCTAACCATTCACTGAACCGTTATTTTTTCTTGTTTGAAACCGGCTTGACGGGCGGGGTATCCTTGACCTCAACAGGGGAAGTATCCTTGTCCTTCGATGACGCCGGTTTGGCGGCGGGTTTTTCCGCTATCTCAGGGTTCGGCCGATTGTAAATGTTTTTCGCGCCGTCGACCAGCTGCGTGAGCTTCCAGTAACAGTGCCGCACCGTCAGCGCGTTGCCTTTCTCCGCTTCCTGGCCGAGCATCTCAGCGAAGGCCTTGACGTGATCATGGATGCCGTCCATGTCTCCTCGCAGATCCGGCCGGACGCGGGCGGCATGTTCGACCAGTTGGTGGATCACGGATCGTATTTCCACCGCCTCATCCGACATCCGCTCGTACTTTTTTTTCTCTACCTGATCCTTCAGCGCCTGGATCAACCGGTCCAACTCCTGGAACATGGATTCCGTTGAGCGGGCAGGCGTTTGAGACTGGCGCGTATCCGGCGGCTCCGCGGGTGATTCCGAGATCGTCGTGAGCGTCTCCGCGCCGCAGAGGCCCGCCCTCGACGCCGCAAGAATAAAAATCAAAACCCACCTCGCATGGATGGAATACCGTGTGCGCATCTGATTTAGTCTCCTTGCCCGCTTCTAAGGATTGACCGGCCCGTAACGGGATTCGTATTCCTCGGATGCCACCATCTCGATCGCGTCCCAGGGACACCCTTCCAGAAACGTGTCATTCGGGCCCTGGGTTGTGCATTTCTTGCAGCCGATGCAGAGGTTGGGATCCACCTGAATGGTTCCAAACGGCGGATGAGCGGCGTCAGGGACCCAGAACATGCAGCTTTGAATCGGACAGTACTGGATACACGCCGGAGCGCCGGAACATCCCGTACAGCTCTCGATGATATGCGCGATCTGTTTCGGTTTTTTCTTGCGGACGCTCTTGCCGTCCCCGGGAGACATCGGCTCCCGTTTGACTGGCAAAGCCGCCGCCGCCATCAGTTCCGACATGGATCAAGTGTACACAGGGGCTGCCGCGGCGTCAAGAAAGTGGAGGGGATTCAATTCTAAAGAGATGCGCGTCGAATCCCCCAAGCGCCAGATACAATCCCCTCGTCCGAAGATCCTCGGCGTTCCGATCGTACACCCGGTCGCTGATCAGATCTCGCAGACGCACGTCCCGGCCACGGTCGGATGAGATCGGCATCGGAATGTATCCCTGCGACGGGTCCCCCGATAGATTCGCGGCGACCAGCCGCTCCTGACCGCCGCGTGACCACCAGTACGCGATCAGCCGCCGGTGACTGCGATTGTCCTGCCATGCCTGCGCCGCATCCAGCTGCCGCCAGGTTCCGTTCAGAAAACAATCATCCGACAGCGCCGAGAGAATGCGATTGTACAATTGTACAATTTCCGGGTCCGGCGGTTCCGCCGGCCGGCGACGGAGCTGAACAGGAACTTTGACTTTCCGGCCGCAGAGCTGGCCTTCATGGAAAAATCGCAGACCCGGCGCGCCGAACGTGATGACCGCGGCGGCCTTCTGCCGGACCCCTTCAAATACCGCAGCCGCGCGCGCTTCGTCATGATTCTCGATCATCCGCGCAAGATGGTCCTGATAGTCGGGCGCCGCGCCAAGATGCAGTCGCACCGGTTCCGGATTTCCTTCGCGCAGCCGGTCATACAGTTTTTTGTCGTAGGTGAAATCAAAGCCCAACTGCTGCATCTCCCACTCGAGGTCCCAGTAGCATTCCGCCAGAAATATGAATTCGGGATGACTCGATTTGACCGCCTGGATGGCCTCCGCCCAGAACTCCACCGCCGGCGCTTCGCCGACCCGATTCTTCCACGTATTCTTGAAGATGCGGTTCATCAGCAACATCGCCATGTCGCATCGGATACCGTCACAGACGGTCGCGAGGGCCAAAATGAGTTCGATCATCGCCTGCCGCATCTCGGGAGAAAAAATGTTGATCTGAACCGTGTCCCGCCAGCCGTCAAAATATGGATCCCGGCCGTGCGCGAAAATGCGGCCTCCCGGGTCCTGGCCGGCACGGTAGAAATTCTGCGGCGCCCGGTCCAGATCCGCGGCTGTTCCCTGAACAAACCGCTCCGGAAACCGCGTGACCCACTCGTTGTCCAGGGCGAAATGGTTGGGCACCAGGTCCAGCATCAGCCTCAGATTCCTGGCTCGCAGCCGCATTCGAAATTCCCTCAGCCCTTCATCTCCACCGATGGCCGGATTCACCGTGTAGTCCTTCACCGAGTACGGCGAACTGCCGATATCCCCCGGCGTCAAGTCCGGCAGGGCCCGGAAAAACTCCTCTTTTAATTCAGGGGCGGACTGCGCCACTTGCCGGCCCCGCGGACTTGGCTGCCAGACGCCCATCAGCCAGATAATGTCAAACCGGCCGGCCCAGCGGTCAATCGTGTCGTCACGGACTTGCGTTAGGGAGGTTAGGCCCTGCTCGCGCAGCCAGACCCGGGTGTTGATTTCGTAGAGGCGCGGATATTTGGGTAGCGGCTTTATGATGACAGACGGTACAGCTCAACACCGGCCAGAATGAACAGGATCTCCGCCTGCTCTCGGGCAATCGGCCGGGCTGTGAATAGATACTCGCCAGGATGCGACAATATCGTCGGAATCAGCAGAAGCGAGTCCGCGCCCGACAGGGGAAACGACGTCGCCGGCAGAATCTCGCCGCGGGAAAGCGACCGCAGGTCCACTTGCATCGATGTCAGGCGCGGCGGCTCGCCCGGATACGCCGTAAACGGCGAAACCTGCAGCGCCACCAGATGCCAGCCGGGGACTTCGACCCGGATCAGCAGTTCCAGGGTCGTCTCAACACTGCCGCTGATCGATTCCATCAGGTTCACATTCTGACCCGGCGTCAGTGTGATGCGCCGGACGGTTAGTGACAGCTGGCCGTAGCGCGTCTGGATCTTTCGGATCGCCGGGGTGACCGTCAACCCCAGAGGGCGCAGGTCAAGTTTGGGAGTTTTTTTCCCGGCGGAGAGTTTTTCAACCCACGGTTTGTAAAACGGCGTCTCCACAAACGCCCGCCGCACTCGGACGCCAAAGTCATCCAGAGGAATCGGCGGCGCTTCCTCCGGCGCGGGCTTCGGAAGGTCATCCTCCACTGCGTCCGCGCCGGCCGATCCCGGCATCTCGGCCTTGTCCGCCGGCTTGGCCGCGGCGATTCCCTCACCGCCGATCTCGGCGGTTCCCTTCGCTTCGCCGCCTTTCGCCTTCAGGACAACTTTCCATGGCCGGTCAGACTCGCCGATCTCTTTCTCGGAAAAATCCCAGGATAGATCAAACGGATTCTTGGTCACCACGCCCCGATAGTGCGCGAAGAGCTGAGTGGGACCGTAGAGCGCCACGTCCAGGGATTTGGCCGCGCCCTCCCACTTGCCGGTCAGCGTCACCTTCCCGGCGGATTTTGGCTGAAATTCAAGCGTCACCTTATCCTCCCGGTTTTTGAGCAAAAACTCCGTCGCCCAGCCCGGACCCGCCCATCCCCACACGCCCGACAACAGGGCGCCAACCGCCAAGGTCTCCCGCAGCATCGTTTTCATCTGATGACGAATTAAACTTAGATTCGTCGTCGCGGCAAGATGCGCTTGGAAAGCCGGATCGCCAGAGCGCGCAGGTCGGCCGCCGTCCGGGCCTTGCCGTCCAGCCAGGCGTCACGAAGTTTTTTCAATAGACCGGGATAGATCGGACCCGGAGCGATTCCCCACCTCGCCAGCTCGTCGCCGCTCACCGGCGCGCGGACCCGCCGCCAGAAGGTCGCGTACTCCCGAATCCGTCTCCTTCCCCTGGCGCCCGCGCGCGCGTACAAAACCGCCAGCCAGTCGGCCGGGACGCCCGATAGAAGCGTCACCAGATCGCTGGGGAAAAGGCGCGCCTGATCAAGCCTGCGCAGGGCCGGGGAAACGGCCACCGGATGAGAAAAGATTTTTTTGACCTCCCGCGGAAACGGCATCCGCTCGGACATTTTTCGCCGGGCGCCGGCCGGCCAGTGAGAGATCAGCATGATCCATCGCGCGCGGCTTGGGTCAATTTCCGTGAGCCCGGCGGAGACGTGACTCACCGCGCGATCAATCCTTTCCGGATCCCGCGTCCCGGGCGTGGACGATATACCCAGCCGGCGTAGCAGTCCCATACGCCGGAGGCCGGAGTTGACCTGTATCCATCGGGCTTCATCGAATGAGCGCCGCCACTCGTCGAATAGCCGGTCCGACGCGGCCGCGAAGTAATCGGGATGGCGCAACAGGTCCCGCAGGGCCGCTTGCGTTCGCGGCTCGATCCGAAATCCATATCGCGTGGCGTATCGCACCGCGCGAAAGGCCCGGACAGGGTCATCCCGGAAACTGTCGGGATGCAGAATCCGGACAATGCGTCGCTTGAGATCCTCGCGGCCATGGAAGGGATCGACAAGGACGCCGGATTCGGCGCCGTTTAATCTCAGCGCCATCGATTGAATCGTGAAATCCCGACGACCCAGATCCTCCTCTATCGACGCACCCGTCTCCACAATCGGCAGACGCGCCGCCTCCGGATATCGCTCCCGGCGCGTCTCGGCCAGGTCGATTTGAACGCCGTCCGGACAGGCAATCCTTGCGGTATGAAATCTCGCGTGCTCCGTCACCCGGCCGCCGACATCCGCCGACATCCTCCGCAAAAAATCATGAATGGATCCTTCAACCGCAAGGTCGAGATCCAGAATCGGCCGCCCGAGAATCAGATCGCGGACCGGGCCGCCAACCAGATAGAGAGAGTGGGGACACCGCTCCAGAATCGTTTGAACCATCCCCCACTGACGCGGTGTCAGCAGGGACTTGAGACGCTCCAGCACGGCTCGCCGTCAGGCCCGCGGATGGAATTGGCGGTGGATTTGCCGAAGACGCGGCGTGTCCAAATGCGTATAAATTTCGGTGGTCGTGATGTTGGCGTGGCCCAGAAGTTCCTGCACGCTCCGCAAATCCGCGCCGCCGGACAGAACGTGCGTGGCAAAGGTATGCCGCAGAAGATGCGGATAAACAGATTTGTCCATCCCGGCTGACCGGGCGAGAGACTGGATCCATTTCCAGACTCCCTGCCGCGTCCAGCCGGCACAGCGCTTGGTCAGAAATACTCGGTCTGTCGATCGGCCGTTCAGGAACGCGGGCCGGCCCTTCTTCAAATAGTCATCCAGCGCCTCCGTCGCCATCCGGCCGATCGGCACGGTCCGCTCTTTGTTCCCCTTGCCGATCACCGTGACAAATCCATTGACCAGATCCACCTGCGATAGCGCCAGGTCGCACAGCTCGCTCACTCGAAGTCCCGCGCCGTAGAACAGCTCCAACATCGCGCGGTTTCGCAGGCCGGCGGGCGTTGTCCTGGGAATGGATTCAATCAGTTTGGTGATTTCGGACAACTCCAGAAACCCCGGAATGGATTTCCTCAGTCTCAGTCCGCGGACCTCGCCCACCCGATCCTCCGTCAAAAGATCCACGGATACCAGATACCGGAATAAACTCTTTAGTGCCGACAGCGCGCGCGCCATGCTCCGCTCGGAAATGCCCGCCCCCCGCAGCGCCTCCAGATGATCCTGAACGGTTCGCGGCGTCACGTCCGCAACAGTCGTCCCATCCTTTTCCAGTTGACGGAAAAACCGATCGAGATCGCGGCGGTAGGCACATACGGTGTTTTTCGACATCCCCCGTTCCACGGCAAGATAATTCAGAAATCCTTCCAGATCGGCCCGGCCGCCCATGGCCACCTTATCGGCACATCCGTCACGCCGAAACAGGCATCTCAGGGCGACTTGTAAATCTTCGTCTCCGATAAAATGCCGTCTATGTAGATCTTTAATTCCGCGTCACCAATCACCCGCTCCGCGAAGTCCAGCGCCTTCCCCGGCGTCGGCGTTCCCGTGTAAATACTTCGCGGACCTTCCCGGTCGGCCAGGACCAGATTGAACGGTGACGGGACCATGAGCAGGGGAACAACATATCGGATCAGAACGACCCGCATCTGGCCGGATGCCCGTCCCGGTTTCGGCGCGCTCACCACCAACGCCACACCGTCCCCGGTCGCCAGCGGCGTGCCCGACTCGGGCGTCGTCCGGATCACCCGGCCCGGATCGGCGCTTGACAGCTCCCTGGACACGCGCTGGATCATCAGTCCGGATTCGAGCAGTTTCGATTCGGCTTCAAGAGTGGTCAGGCCGACGCAGTTGGGAACGATGACGGATGATTTGGGCGCGCCGGTGGAAATCAGAAGCTGCACCTTGTCCCCAAGAATGACTTCCTGTCCGGGCGGCGGAAAATGCGAGATCACATGATCCGGCGCGACCGTCGCGTGTGACGTACGGGAGACCATGTCAAGCGTGAGCCCGCCCCGGACGTTGTGTTCCGATCCGACGGCGCGTAGGCGATTCTTTGCGTCGGTCAGCGGCAACCCGCGAAGATCCGGCATGCTGGTCCGCGCCGGACCCAGTGACACGAATACCTTCACCCGCCGGCCTTCACGGACTTTCACGTTCGCCACCGGCGACTGCATGTAGACAACGCCCGGCGGATCGCTCTTGCGAAAATTCCGCTCCACGTGCGGCTCCAAATCCGCCCGATCCAGATTCCGCACCGCCTCCCGCTCGGTCTGTCCCGTCACCTGCGGCACTATCCGCGTGCCGACCGTCCGGGTCAGCATGAGCCACGTGACGCAGATGGCCAGGGTGGTGATGCCGAAAAATTTCAGGAGAGTTTTGATCACTTAGAGCCTGTAACAAAATGACAAATAGGTTCCCGCCAGGCCGGCCATTTTGGTACAGGCTCTTAGGATTGGGTCGATTTGGCAAAAAAAGCAAAAGTCCCGAAGAGGCTGCCGTCCTTGTCGCCTACCTTCGTCCGGCGTTCCTCGGAAACGGTGTAGGACTCCTCATACTCTTTCTTCGAATCCTCCTGCCGGCCCAGAAGCTCCAGCGCCACACCCTTGCGGTACAGAACTTCGGCCGCAGACGGCGACAGCCGGTCGAATTCGGAAAAATACCGGTCAACCAGCGATAACGCGCTCTCCGGTCGGTTCAGGTTCAGCTCCACCGCCATCCAGAGCGGATAGACCCTCTCCCGCAGATAGTGATTCCCGTATCGGTCCATAAACTGCTTGAATTGATTCGATGATTCCTCGGCGTTGCCTCGCGCGAGATTCACCAGCGCCAGATAGTACAGGCCCATCGATGTGTATTTCGAATTCGGATAAAGAGACATCAGCTGGCTCAGCGACCCCTGCGCCTGATCGTGACTTTGATTCCGATAGTAGTAGTAGCCGTTCGTAAACAGAATGTAGGCCTTCTCGTCCACGCTCCGCATGTACCACAGGATGGCCGGCACGCCAATCAGCGCCAGCGTCACCACAACTAACGCCCGCTTGACGATGTCGGGCCGCTCCCGCACGAAAGTCCGAATCCGATTCATCAGGTCCATGGTTCCCTCTCCCGACTCCCCTCTCATCCCCTCCCGCCGGAGGGGGCTGCCGCTAAAACCGGTTGTCGATGGTAAATGTCCACCGATACTTGTAACTGTCGTCGTTCATCCCAAACTGCGTGCCCAGCCGGAACGTCACGGCCTTTG
>CAZHRJ010000045.1:0-19936 GCA_964534765.1 uncultured bacterium | reverse complement strand
TCTGACAAAATACCGCACCAACCCCGACTACAATAACCGCAATGCGACATCGGAAGTGACGAAGCTGAGAGGGCGCAAGGTTCTTCGGCTGATCCAACCCGAATATCTGGCGGGCAGTTGCATGGCCTGTCACGGCGGGCCCAAGGGCGAAAAGATGCCGGGGAACCCGTCGCCGGGCATCAAATGCGGCGAGAAGGAGGGCGCGGGCGGATCCGGATTCAGCATCGCGCTTCCCATCAAGTGACGGCCGACGGGAGGATGATATGAATAACCTGACGATTCGCGCGAAGCTGGGTCTGGGATTTGTGGTGGTGCTGGCGATCTTCGGCGGCGCCGCCGTCTTCGTCTTTCAGGGACTGATGAACGCGTCCCAATCCACGCGAGACCTCGTTTCCAACGACTTCCCGAAGCTACAACTGATGTTCAAGATCAAGAACGAAGTGGAATCTCACCGGGCCAATTCCCTGACGACCATCAATCCCGGCGCGGACGCCTTTCAGAGGGAACAATGCAAGCTGATCCTGTCGGAAACAGACCTGTCATCGGTTTTCCAGCAGCTGGATGCCCTGCTGACCCTTCAGGACCAGAAAGAAAAGCTCAACCGCATCCGGCAAGCCTACGATGAGATCCGCCGGATCACCCGTGAAGATCTTTTCCGCAATCTGGACGAGGGCGCGCTTGACGAGGCAACACGGGTGGTGACCGTCAACCTGAATGCGCACTACAACGACATTTCCGATCATGTCACGTCGATGTTGAACCGGGGCGTCGAGATCAGCGAGGGCAAGTCGACGGAAATTCTGAAGTCGAACCGTGCCAGCGTCTTTCTGGCCGCCGTCTTTCTGGCCGCCGGCGTGATGTGCGCGGCCGCCGTCGTGTTGTATCTGACGCGGTCGCTGAGCGGCACGATCAGGATGTCCTTCGACAACATCCGCCGAGTTTCGTCCGAATCCTCGGCCGGCGCATCGGAAATTCTGGCGGCCGGCCTTCAGCTGGACACGTCAGCGAAAGAGCAGAACCGCCATATGGCCGATTCGACAGCCGCGGTTTCCGAGCTGACGGCATCCATCGGCGAGGTCGCGGAGAATGCGAAGCATTCCCAGGAGCGTGCCCAGCATGCCCATCAGACGGCCGAGGCGGGGGTCGGTTCTGTCCAGACCATCATTGTCGGCATGAACCACATCCAGGAATCCATCCGGGAGGTCGAGAAAACCGTGGCGGGGCTGGGTGAAAGCGGCAAGAAAATAGGGAAGATCGTCGAGGTTATCACGCGCATCGCTGAGCAGACGTCGCTGCTCGCATTGAACGCGGCGATTGAAGCCGCGCGTGCCGGCGAGCACGGACGCGGGTTTGCCGTGGTGGCGGACGAGGTATCGAAGCTGGCCGAGCGGGTCGGGCGCAGCGCAAAGGAGATCGAAGGTCTCATCGCGTCGATTCAGGATGAAACGGCGGCCGCCGTCCAGAGAACAGACCATGCCCGCACGCGGATCAACACCCAGGCAGCCGACGTCCAGCAGGCAGGCGATGCGCTCGAGAAAATCCGCACGGCTGTCGCGGGCGTGGGGGCGCTGGTCGACACCATCGCATTGGCCATGCAGGAGCAGGCCAAGGCCACACGTGAAATCCAGCACGTGATCGAGGCGTTGAATCAGTCCTCCCGCGAAACCGGCAGGGCGTCCTCGCAGTTGGTAGGGGAGGGCAAGCGGCTGGATATCAACGCCCGCTCGCTCATCGAAACTGTTCAGAATGCCTCCCGGTCCATGGGCGTCTGATGTGACGGCCGCTTCTGATTCGTTCCCTTCCACCACGAAAGTAATGGTGGTGGATGATTCACCATTCATGCGAAAAGTCATCAAAGAGACCCTTTCGAAGGATCCCTCCATCGAAGTCGTTGCGTTGGCGCGAAACGGCGTGGAAGCTCTGGAAAAACTCGGGCCAGACATCGACGTTGTCACGATGGACTTTGAGATGCCCGAGATGGACGGCATCGCCTCACTCTGTGAAATCCGCCGTCGACAGCATCCATGCCGCGTTCTCATGGTGTCGGCTTACACGTCCGCGGGCGCGGAAATCACGATCCGCGCGTTGCGGGAGGGGGCGGAGGATTTTGTCCTGAAACCGATGGAATTTTCCGACCATGCCGGGGAATTGTTTCAAGAGGACTTGAGGAGGAAAATTCAGAGTCTCCGGCGACGACGATCGCTTTCGTCAACCGGCTCTTCAGGGCATACCGCCGGACGCATTTTGAACAAGGCGCAACAGATCGATCTCGTCGCTTTCGGCGCTTCGACCGGCGGACCGAATGCCTTGCGCGCCATCCTCACGGCCATTCCCAAAACCTTTCCGGTACCGATCGTCATCGCGCAACACATGCCGCACATGTTCACGTCTCTTCTGGCGCGTGACCTATCCATCGCCGGCGGGATGGAGGTCGTCGAAGGCGCCCCGGACTTGCCGCTTCTTGCGGGCCGCGCGATACTCGCGCCCGGCGGATTCAATCTGATGGTTTCGTTCAGGGGAGCGAAGATGATATGCCGCTTGGAACCCTCGTCATCCGATCCGGCGGTTCCGTCACCGTCCGTCGACGCGCTTTTTCGCAGTCTGGCGGCTCAGGCACAGAGAATTCTGGCGGTCGTTCTTACCGGCATCGGACATGACGGCACAGCGGGGCTTCGCGTGCTCCGCGACGGCGGAGCCGTCACCCTGGCCCAGGACGAGGACAGCTCCGTGGTGTACGGCATGCCGCGTGCGGCCGTGGAGGCCGACGCCGTCGACGAAATCGTACCGGTGGACCGCATGGCGCCGCGCATTCTCGACTACGTTCTGCGGCGCTGAATTATCATGCCCGAACGTCAACTGCTGCCCTTCTCGGTCGGATCAGAAGTTTACGGGCTGGACATCCATGAGGTGCGTGAAATCATCATTCCGGAACAAATCACCCGGGTGCCCAACATGCCGGATTTTCTCGAAGGCATCATCGATCTTCGCGGCAACGTCGTTCCGATTGTGGACATGAGGAAACGATTTCAGTCGTCCAGGAGCCATCCCGTCGGCCGGGTGCTCATCACCGATGTAAACCAGAGCTCCATCGGCCTGCGGGTGGATTCGATGGGCCGCGTGATCCGCATCGAAGAGAGATTCTTCAAGCCACCTCCGGCCATGCTGACCGGAATGGGCGCGAAGTTTGTCCGGTCGGTCTGCGAGCGGCCGGAGGCCCACGGCGGCGGATTGATTCTGATGATCGATGTCGCAAAACTGTTTTCGGAAACCGAGCTGTCCGCCCTGCACTCGGTTCATTGATCCGGCGACATGACCCCTTCGAACCACGCCCCAAATGGCGCTGACCGCTCGGCGGCTCGTCAGCTTCTTGAATTTCGCCTGCGAGGCCAGCGATACGCGATCGACATCCTGTCCGTGAAAGAGGTCATCGCCTACCAGGAGCCGACGCCTGTCTTTCATACGCCATCCCATGTCCGCGGCCTCATCAACTTGCGCGGGGTGGTCATCGCGCTCCTGGACACCGCCTTCTTCTTCGACTTGCCCGAAGCCGATCTGACCCCACTGACCAGAATTATGGTTATTCGGTCGCGTGCGGCGGGCGTTGAGCAGGAGGCCGGATTTATTGTGGACGGCGTCATCGGTTCGCGATGGGTCGACGCTTCCGGCTTTTTTTCTCCGCCGCCGACTATCGACGACGCCATCCGGGAATACATCACGGGCGTGGTCGAAGAGGCGCAGGGACCTCTAATCCTGCTATCGGCCGACAAGATTTTTATTTCAGAAAAAGTGGCCAATCTATGACCGCCCTGATCAGCGACACGATGCTGCAGACGATCCGGATGCGCCTCAAGGAAGACGTCGGGATGGAACCGGACAAGATCCAGCCCATTCAACTGGAAGCGGTCATTCGCGAGCGGCTGGATGAATTGTACCTGGATCACCCCGACGCGTACCTGCGCCGGCTGATCTCGGCGCCGGCCGACGACCTCGAATGGATTCTCATCACCGAGTCCGTCCTCATCAATGAAACGCTCTTCTACCGTTGTCTTCCCCAGATAGAACTTCTCGAGCGCATCGTGTATCCGAACTGGTTGCGGGCGGCGGCGACCGCTACCGGGAGGTTGGGTGGACCTCTGCGTGTCTGGAGCGCCGGCTGTTCAACGGGCGCGGAGCCGTTCAGTCTGGTGATGGCTTTTCAGGAGGCGCGGAACCGGACAGTCGGCTCCGGCCGGATCAGCGCCTCCGGCGCCCCAAGTGCCGGCGACATCAGCGTTCTAGCGACGGACATCAGCACCCGGGCACTGGAAACCGCGGCCCGCGGCCTGTACGACAGGCGGCCGGTTGCGAACGCCCCGGCCCGAATCATCGAAACATATTTCACACAAGAGGGCAGCCACTATCGCGTGAGGGATTCCATCCGATCGCGCGTGCGGTTTCAGGAACACAACCTGCTGGCCGCCACATTCCCGCAAGGCTTTGATCTGATTTGCTGCCGGAACGTCTTCATCTACTTCGATGTCGCAACGCGTGGGCGCATCCTCGATAAATTTCTCCAATCCTTGAATCCGGGAGGGATCATCCTGATCGGTCCAAGCGAATCTCTTTTTGAATGGCCCCACCTGTTCAGCCCCGTATTCTGCCCGGGCGCGATGTACTACGTTCGCGCCGGGAAGGATTCGGTCGAACCTACAGCCGGGGGGTGGCCCGGGTCGGGCGGGCCCGCCGTCAAGGCCGCACCCGCGACAGCGCCCGTTCAACCGCGCGGCCCTCTCCCGGCGGTCGAAGGGCCGCGCGCCCGGTACGCAGTTGTCCGTCGTGACCAGGAAACATGCCTGATGCTGTCAGGATGTCTCGACCCCGACGAGGATCCCGATGTTCTGCGTCTCTTGAAATCGGGCATCAAGCACTTGATTGAGCAGGCGGGCGCTCCTCAAGATTCATCCGGCCGGATCAGCGCCGCCGGCGCCCGCCGGACGCTGCGAATCCGCTTCGACGGCGTCACTTATATTTCATCGGATGTTGCGCAGGTACTGATCCGGGCGGCCATGTTGGCGGACGATCGGGATATAGTGTTTTCGATCGACGCGCCGGAACCGATCCGGAGATTTCTGATCCGGTATCAGGTTCTTCCCGAAACGCAAAAATCCACGTCATGACAAAACCGCCAATGCCAGCCAGTTCTTCCCATCCCCCACGCCATGCTTTCGACTATGATCCGGCCGGGAAGCTGCACGTCGAGGATTTTATTCTCGAAGCGGATGAGATTCTCAACCAGATGCAGAATGAATGCGTTCTCATGGAGCGGTCGCCGACGCGTGACGTGGTGGACCGAGTGTTCCGGTTGGCCCATACGCTGAAAGGTTCGTCGGGCATGATCGGGTTGGGCGCCATGTACGAACTCACTCATCTTCTGGAGAGCGTTCTAGATTCCGTCCGCCGGGGCAAGCGAACGATCGACCGGGACATCATCGACCTTCTGCTTGGCAGCCTGGATGAAATACGATCCATTCTGGACAAGTTAAAGACCGGCGAACCGTTTCAGTATGACATCGGCGAGGCGGCAAGGCGGATCGTTGATGTCACGGGTGTAACTCTTTCGGACGATGCGCCGCATGCCGCCGAGGCATCGGCCGACAACACTGTTCCGATCGTGCAGACTACGGAACCTGTTCGAAAGCCGGCGCCACCGCCGGATCCACGCACCTCTCCGGCCGCAGCGGCGCAGCCGGATGCTTCGCAGTCCATCCGCGTGGACATCGGAAAGCTCGACAAAGTCATCAACCTCGTCGGCGAGCTGGCCATATCCAGAATCCGGTTCGAACAGCGCATCCATGACATCGAGAGCCTGCGCGACCGATTTTCTCATGTCAGCCGGAGCATTCGCGACGGCGCGGACGCGCAAAAACTCCAAACAGCCGTTGAGGTTCTCGACATCAACTTTCTTGAAAATGTTGAGAACCAGCGGCGTGTTTCCGAGGAATTCCAGCAGATTGCGAGTGAGCTGCAGGCGGCGGTGATGCGGACCCGGATGGTCCCGATTTCCCATGCCCTATGCAAGTTTCCGCGGATGGTCCGGGACATTTCCAACGCTCTGCAGAAACCCGTCAATCTTCTAATCAGCGGTGAGAACACGGAAATCGACAAAATCATGGTCGAACGCATCGGCGATCCCCTCATGCACCTCGTCCGGAACGCCATCGATCACGGCATCGAACCCGCCGGGGAGCGAGTGCGCCTGGGCAAGCCGGCCGAGGGCGCCGTGTCGATACGCGCCTTTTATATGGGCGACCAGGTTGTGATACAGATATCCGATGACGGCGCAGGCATCCGGCGCGAGCGAGTCGTCGCGAAGGCGCTGGAAAAGGGAATGATCACAGCGGATGAGGCGGCCGATCTGCCGGACCAGCGAATTCATGAATTTATTTTTCAGCCCGGCTTTTCGACCGCGGTCGAGGTCACGGACGTATCCGGACGCGGCGTGGGAATGGACGTGGTCATGGACACCATCCGCGGCATGAAGGGCACCGTGGATATCGAATCAAAGTCCGGACAAGGATCGACCGTGACCATCAAACTGCCCCTGACGCTCGCCATCATCCAGGTGTTGATGGTGAAGGCCGGCAAGCGCAGGCTGGCGCTGCCACTTAGCGCCATCCAGGAAACATTGAGCGTGCCGCCGGAGGAAATTCACACGATCGGGCCCCATGAGGTCTTCAACCTTCGGGGCGAACCCGTCTCGCTCGTTGGACTGGACGCGCTTTTGGACGGAGGCGGAACCGGGCGGCACGAAGGATACGCGCGCCACATCGTCGTGGCCGCAAGCGGGCACGACAAAGTCGGTTTTGAAGTTGACGGTTTCGAAGGCAAACGCGAAGTGGTCGTCAAGACACTTGGGAGCGTTCTTAGGCGGGTCAAGTACACGGCGGGGTCGACCATCATGGGAGACGGGAGCCTGATTCTCATCGCGGATATGGCTTCCCTCGTCAGGGCCTGCCGGACGCTTGAGAATACTTCCGGCGCGCGACCGCCCACGCGCGCGGATACGGAAGCCGGTGAGCCGGAGCCGGCGGCACGCGCGCAGAAGACGCCGACTCTTCTCATCGTCGACGATTCCCAGATGATTCACAAAATTCTGAGGACCGCCATCGAGGAAGCGGGATTCCGCGTGTTTGCCGCACTTGACGGCGCCAAGGCGATCGAAATCGCCCGCCGGGAAAAAATCGATGCCTTGGTGACCGATCTGGTCATGCCACGCATGGACGGATACGAACTGTGTCGCCAGATCCGCGAGTGGCCCGCGACACGCCACATCCCGGTCATCCTGATGTCCACCAAAGGCGAAAAAATGGATAAAATCCGGGGCTTTGAAGCGGGAGCGGACGAATATCTCGTCAAGCCATTCGAGCCGTCTGTCCTTCTTGACAGAATTTCGCGGCTCCTGAAACTGACGCGATAGATGAACCTTCAATCCGAACCGTCCGGATGGGACGAACAATTCGAGGCGCTGCGGAAGGAATACTGTGTCGGCGTTTCCGAGAAAATCGCCGATTTCCAGAAATTTGTGCTCTATCTCGAGGCTCAGCCGGACAGCGCCGACCTGTTCAATGCCATCTACCGCGTTGTGCACAGTTTGAAAGGCAGCGGCGGCACATACGGTTACTCGCTGTTCACGGATCTATCGAGTTGCATCGAAAGTCTCCTGGACATGGTCAGGAAACGGCAGGTTGCGTTGACTGCCCCGGTCTTCAACACCCTCCTGACCTATGCCGATCTGATCACACTCTCCGTCCAGATGGCCCGGGACGGTCAACAGGACTTTTCATCGTTCGAGGCGCGGAAAGGGGCCCTTTTCAACAGCGTGACGGAATTCGGCGGCGGCCTTCACGCTCTCCGCCCGGCGAATGCCTCACCCGTCACGCCGGGCCGCCCTCCGGATACGACAAGGCACTCCCGGGCGAAGGGAGTGGTGATGATCGCCGCCTCGTCCAAGCTCATGGCCCAGAAGACGAAAGAAGTCCTGGCCACGGGAAACTACGACGTGATCGAATCATCCGATGGACTTGAAGCGTTAAGGTTGGCCGTCGAAACCCGGGCCGACATCGTCATCACCGAGATCGAATTATCCAGTCTGTCCGGGCACGCGCTGACGGCAGCCATCAAGTCGGATCCCGTCATGCAGGCCACCAAGGTGGTTTATCTGACCAGCAGCAAGTCAGCCCTGACTGACGCCGTCTGCATGCCGGATGCCGTGGTCTTCAAAGACACGGGCATGGCGGCCAATCTCGCACGCATTCTGACCCTGCTCTGATTTTAATGGACCAGCCCGACATCCCGTTATCCGAAATTTTTCCAGGCCTCCCGCCGCGCGTACTGGACTATCTGCTTGATGACCAGTTGGCGGCTCTCAAGCGCATCCCGTCCGCCGGGCAGCGGCTGGTTCTCATCGAAACAATTTTCGATGCGAACCTTTTCGCGACCCAGGCCGGAAAATTCACATATGAACTCGCAGCGATGGGCCGGCCGATCGCCACACTGGGCCGAGGTGTCGCGGATGACGGCCGACCCCGGGTTTTGTTTCTCATGGCCGGCGTCGGGCCGTTGGAAGAACTGGCCGGGAAATTGACTCATTCTCCAGTCAGTATCCGGGATGCATCGATACCCGTAGTTTTGGCGGCGTCGCCCGAAGTCTCAAGGCCGATCTTCGCTGACCCGGTCGTTTCGCCGGATCAGCAGATTGACGAATCATTCGATAAAACCTTGAGCGGCCTTCGGCACTTATACATCACAGAATTCCCGGAAAGGGTGGAGCGGCTCAAGCGTCGATTGAGCGAACTCGATAGAGACCGATCGAACGGGCCGGCCATCGAAGAAATTCAAAGGATCAGCCATTCGATCAGGGGATCGGCCGGCATGTACGGGTTTCATTCTCTGTCCGACCTGGGAGAGGTGATGGAGGAATGTCTCGCGAGCCTCCGGCTGGCTGCGCGACCCATGCCCGATGCGTTCTGTCCCTTGTGCGCCGCATGGATTTCAGCGCTCGCCGACATCATCGATTCGGCAGCCCACGGCGTCAACAAATCGGCCAAGGATTATGATGTGTACCATCGATTAAAAGTGTGGATGAAAGGAACCGGGTCGTGACCAGCAGTGACACCGGCCGGATCAGCGCCTCCGGCCGCATGGTCCTCATCGTGGACGACGATCCGATGATTCGACATGCGTATCAGGCCGTCATGCCGGATCAGCTCGGCGTCAAGGTCCTTGAAGCCGCGGATGGCATGGAAGCCGTCGACAAACTCCTGACCCAACGGGTGGATCTCGTTGTTCTGGACATCCAGATGCCACGGCTGAACGGGTTCGAGGTGCTTTCGTTCATTCATCACCATCCCGCCATCCGTCATCTGCCGGTCGTCATCGTGACAAGCCTGCGGGGAACCCGGATCCGTGAGAAAACGGATAGACTCGGTATCCAGTATGTCCTCTCAAAACCGCTTGATCTGCCCGAGCTGATCAACGCAGTCCGCGCCTCGCTATGCTACTGAATGATTTCAGCGGCGCCGTGGAGGACCTCGGCCGGAATACGCAATCCCAGGGCGGCGGCGGTCTTCGAATTGATCAGGACGTTATCGCTCCTCGGAATTTCCGTTCGAATCCAGGATGGTTTGGCGCCGTTAAGAATCAGCGCGGCTTTCTCGCCTGACAGGCGGCCAAGCGCATACGCGTCCACAGCGCTGGCGCAGACCGCGCCCTTCCGAACCGAATCCGCCCGGCATGCAAACACGGGCTTCCTTTTCTTCGCCGCATATTCGATCACCCTCTGGTCTCCCCCGTCCCGGATCAGAGGATCGCAGGCCGTATAGTAGGCATCGCACGGCCCGGATGATTCGAGGCGTGCGGCAAGATCGTCAATATCCACCGCCGAGACCGGGCGGACCACGCGGCCCTTGGCAGACTGCCATCTCTCAAACTCCTGCAGTTGAAGGATGGAATCCGGATCTCCCTTGCGATAAACGAACCCCAAGGCGCCGATTTTTCCGGCGATGCCTTCAAAGACGTGAAACTGCTGGGAGGCGGGGACATACCCGCGCGTTCCAACCAGATTGTTTCCGGAATTGACGATCGATCCCACGATGCCGGCCTCGACCGGAAACGCAACATCCGAGAACACGACAGGGACATCTGTTGTCATCCCTTTGGCGATGATCGCCGCGCGCGTTGTTAAAACATACAGCAGAACCGCTCCCTGGTCGAGCGTGGAACGTAAAAGGACGCGCAGCTTGTCCTTGTCCGCGCCCGCGTTGCCTCGGATGATCTCCAAGCCCGCGCCTTCTTTCATGCCTTGAGCAGCCAGTTCTTCGACGAACCCGGCGATATTGTGGTCCGCTTCAGGGTCGGACTCCCACATCATGACTGCGATCCGTCTCGGCTTATCAAGTTGCCCCGCGTCATCTTTCATGAGAAAGACGTACGACAAGCAGAATATGGCGGCAACAAATCCGGCCAGCACAGCATAGCGCGGCCGAAAAAAAGCAGATCGGGGCGTGGCTGCACTCGCCTGCCCGCCTGAAGACGACCGGGCTGCGATGAGCCCCAGCAGAAAGAAGATAGTGGCCAACGCAACAAACGCCATTGGGATGGTCCGTTCAATACCATTGAACCGGCGCTTCATCGTCGCCGCCTCGCGGACCTGGCGATTCACACTGTTTTCCGTAAATCGATTGCCGAACGCGTTCCAAGGATTCAACCGTTTGCCCGTGCTTCGATCGTAGAAATAGGCGGTCGCGCGGTCCTGATAATTGACGAGCCGGCCCGTAACCGGCTCGATCCATAACGTCACTGTCGCCTCGACCGTCACGCCGCGTCTGCCCGGCACGCCCGGCAGATGTGACAGATCCTCGCTCTGATCGGCCCGCAGGTCGCACTCGTGCCGGTGGACGTCCAATCCATGAATTTTTTCTTCCGCCCGGAACGCCATCCGGGCCGGAACATTGTAGTTGATGTGCCAGTAGTCGAAGCTCTGCCGGTTGGCGCGGCGCGGGGCAAAGAGATAACCGCTCCGGTCCCGGTCTCCTTTTCCTCTGACGTGCTCGCCGGTCTCCGGATCGATGCCATACATGCGTTCGATGGAGATGATCCTTTCGCCGGTCATCTTGAATACGTCAAAACCATTCTTGATCCGGTAGGCGCCGTCATCGACTGAGACCACTTCATAATAGAATTTTGTCTTGGAGATCGACTCCCCCAGAAATACTCCGCTCGATTCATCGTAAAAATTATCGAGGGAGAAAATATCGGCTTCGTAGCGGAAATCGGGCTGCAATTTCGTCAAGGAAGGTGCGACACTCCATATCCAGAGCGGCGTGAGAACGAGCGCGATGGCGCTGATCAGAAAATACCTGTGGCCGGCGTTCATGTCGGGCAAACGTATCTTGTGTGACACCATCGAGCAATATCGTCTCAAGTCGAGACCCTGGACGGCCGATAGGGCGCACAAGGGAAGGTCCATGGATGGGCCGACTGCATCAACTCAGGGATGATCCTGCCCGATCCGCCTTCCAAATACAGTGTTCGCACCGAAAGGAGTTGTTGACATGATTCAATCGGCAAATCATCCGTTTCAGTTCACGACCAGGCAGGAGGCCCGTGCGGAGATGACCGAATTCATCCGGCGGCGGTTTTCCGGCCTCTTGGGCACTAAGATCCATCTGCTGGACCTGCCGAACGGGCTCGATCTGATCGAAGAGGAAGTCCATATGCGACTTGCCGCGCACGGAATCCACATGAGCGGCCTTCGCGCCAGTGCCTGACAGAACTGCTTTCTTTTTTCGGACGGTCATGTTAAAGAGTCCCATGCACATGCAGCCGGACGCATGGACGTGCGGCCGAATTTATCCGCGCTTATGACAAAGAAAGCAGGGATGAAAATCCGGGACGGAGCCAAACAGCTGAAAGACGTTCGCCGGCTGGAGAGGGACCTGTCTCGATTTGAGAGCGATTGCATGACGGACAGTGGTAAAAAGTGCATCCTGATCATCGACGATGACGCGGACATGCTGAAGTTGCTGAAAGTTTTGTTGGCCGGCATGGGTCATGAGATTCTAACGGCGGAACGCGGCGCCGAGGGAATTCTGAAGGCCTCGCGGCACCGGCCCGATCTTATTCTGTGCGACGTCGTCATGCCCGGCATGGACGGCATCGAGGCCTGCCGGCAAATCCAGCAAAGGTTTCAGGACGGCGACAAGAAGTTCATTCCGGTGGTCATGCTGACTTCCCAGAGAACCACAGACGACGTGAAGAGCGCCGTGAGCGTCGGCGCCATCGACTATATGACAAAGCCATTCGACCCCGAAAAACTCGCCGAAAAAATTCTGAACTACCTCGATCCGGTCTGGGTGGCCAAGCGCGCATTGGAAATGACAGAAGCCCGAAAAAAACTTCAGGCTCGCGCCGAGGAATAGTCATGGGCGTCTATGCGATCACCGGTGGCTGCGGATTCATCGGCTCGCACATCGCCGATGAGCTTGCGGCGCACGAGGCGGCCGCTCACCGGATCGTCATTCTTGACAATCTTTCGTCGGGGCGCATCGAAAACATCGGGCACATTCGCGACCGCGTGGAATTCATCGAGGCCGACATCCGGGATCTCGACGCGATGCGGCGGCATCTCAAGGGCGTCGAGTATGTTTTTCACGAGGCCGCGCTGGTATCGGTGTTCGATTCGGTCGAGCGGCCGTTTGACAATCACGATATCAACGTCACCGGCACGCTAAACGTCCTGCAGGCCGCGCGGGAAGCCGCCGTGCGGCGGGTCGTTCTGGCCAGCTCCGCGGCCGTTTACGGCAACAATCCCGAGATGCCCAAACATGAAGCCATGGTCCCGGAACCCGAATCGCCCTATGCCGCCGCCAAAATCATGGACGAATATTATGCGCGTGTCTTTTCGAAATTGTACGGCCTCTCGGTTGTGTGCCTCCGGTATTTCAACGTCTTCGGCCCACGGCAGGACCCGACCTCGCCCTATTCCGGCGTGATCTCCATTTTCATCGATCGGATCTTGGCCGGCCGACCGATCAAGATTTTCGGGGATGGATTGCAGACCAGGGACTTTGTTTTCGTGAAGGACGTCGTTCAGGCGAACATTCGTGCGATGCACAGCGACGCCATCGAGCGCTGCGATGTGTTCAACGTCGCGACCCAGACCTCGACCGGCCTTCTCACGCTCCTCGGGATCGTCAATGAGATTAATGGCAGCCGCATCGAACCCTCGTTCGAACCCGCTCGCGCCGGTGACATCAAACATTCTCTGGCGGATATTTCGAAGGCGCGACGCGTCCTCAATTACGCGCCCGCGTTTTCCCTTGCCGCCGGGCTGAAAGAACTGGTCGCCTCCGGCCGCTTGACCGCCCGGGCCGGCTAGGGCCCGGTCGTTTCGATATCGCCGTGTCCATTCCTCGCATGAGATTCTCGCCGCTTGTTGTCCTGGCGTTCTTCGCCGCCTGTTCGACGCCACCCGCGGCCTTTGATCCCGGCGGCTGGGTCTGCTACTTCGGACCGGCGATACCCGCTGAACGATTCTCCTCTTTTGACCTGGCCATCCTCGAGCCTGATGAATTTCCGGACGTGCGCGAAATGGGCCCGCTGAAAAAAATCGGATACCTCAGCATCGGAGAGTGCGGCACCTACCGCCCCTATTGGCCGCTGATCCGGAACCGACCCTGGGTCGGGAAGGAGAATCCGAACTGGCCGGGTGATGTCGCGGTCGACATTCGCAGCGAGGAGTGGCAAGCGCTCCTGCTCGACACCGCAATCCCGGCGATTCTCTCCCGGGGATTCAACGGCCTCTTTCTCGACACGCTCAATGAGGCCGTTTATGACGAGATATCGAATGTTCCGGGCAGCGCCGGAAAAATCAATGCGGCCGTGTCATTCATCCGAAAAATTCGCGCGCGCCATCCGGGTCTGATGATTATCACCAACAGCGGACTCGACATCATCGAAAAGACGGAGCCCCATATCGACGCCGTTTTAGTCGAGGATCTCGCGACCCTCTACAATTTTGAGACAAAGCGATACGGGCCACAGGACACGGAGACAACCCAACAGATGGTCGAGCGGCTCACCGCGTTTCAGCGCCGGACCGGCAAGAGCGTGTTTGTGATCGACTACGCGACATCCGGACAACCCGATCTCATCCGCGCAAGCGCGGATCTCTGCCGGACGAACCGATTCCGCCTGTACGTGGCCGAGATTGACCTCCGGCGTCTCTACCAGCCCGGCTAGAACCGATGAAGGACTTCGTGATCCGAAGAGCGGCGCCGGCTCTCTTTGCCGTCGTGCTGTCCGCCGCCTGCGTGTTTGCCGAACCCGTCAACCGGAAGATCTGCGCGCTCTACAATTCGCGGTTTGAAGCGGCGCCGCACGAGACCCGGCTGCACCGGCATTTCGAAACCGTCCTGAACCATTATGGATTCGACGTCGACTACTACGACGTCCTTGCTCTGCCCGACACGAAAACGATGGCGGCATACGGCGCGGTCGTGACCTGGTTCAAGACGCCCTACACGCCCGGCGCGGGGGAACTGTGCGCGTGGCTCCAGAACCGGCTGAAAGAAGGCAAGAAACTTCTGATCCTTGAGAATCTCGGCGTTTACGAGGACGCGGGAACCAGCCGAAGGACGCCGGAGGCGGACATCAACGCGCTTCTCGGTCTCATGGGCCTCACGCACTCGTTCGAATCGGGCCAGAGCGCGCACGAGATCGAGATCGACGCGGTCGATCCGGGCATGGCGGAATTCGAACGGCCGTTGATCCACGAAGCCGCGACATTCGACGGCATCACATCCATGAATCCGGCCAATCGAGTTTATTTGAAGCTCAAGCGCAGGAGCCCCTTCGGTGGAGAGAAGACAGCGGACGCGATTGTGATCACGCCGAACGGCGGCATGGCGGGCGAAGGATATGTTTATTACGAGGACGAGGAGACCGGCAAACGGCGATGGCGTCTCAATCCCTTTCGCTTTGTCCGCGAAGCAATGCATCTGGATCCCATCGTCACGCCCGACCTCGCCGTCCGAAACGGGAAACGTATTTTTTATTCTCACATCGACGGCGATGGATTCAACAATCTCGCGCTGCATGGCAAGCACGACCCGTGCTCCAAGATCATGATGCGCGAGATTCTTGATTCCTATCTGCTGCCGATCAGCGTATCGGTCATCACGGCCGAGATCATGCCCGAGTATTTGGGCAGCGAGGAAAACGTGGAACTGGCGCGGAAGATATACCGCATGCGCCACGTTGAAGCGGCGAGCCACACGTTCACGCACCCGCTCGTGTGGGCGGGTCTCGACCGATTTGGCGGCAGCGTCACAAAAAAGGTGATCACCGAGCATGGAGAGAAATACGTGAACCAGAGCTCGTACATTCTCCGCCACGTCCGCCGGGTCAAACGCGGATACGCGATGAACAACGAGGATGAAATCAAAGCCTCCATCGACTACATCAACAGCCGACTGGTGCCGCCGGAAAAAAGAACCAGGACGATCTTCTGGTCGGGCGACTGTCTCCCGGATGAGGATTCACTCCGCATCATACGCGAAAACGGATTCCTCAACATCAACGGGGGCGGCACCCGGTTCGATGCGTTCTATCCGTCCTACTTGTACGTGGATCCAATCCGCCGGCAAGTCGGCCCGCCCGGCGCCAAGCCCCGTCAGTATTATGCTACAAACCAGAACGAAAACGTTTATACAAATCTCTGGAGCGGGCCCTTCCACGGCTTACGGCTTGTCCTCACGACGTTCGCGCGGACGTGGGAACCAATTCACCTGCGGCCGATCAACGTCTATTACCATTTTTATTCCGCGGAGCGGATCGGCGCGCTCAACGCGCTCAAGAAGATTTACGATTCGGTCAGCGGGCAGGACATTCACCCGGTGTTCACGAGCGAGTACCTTCTCATCGCGGAGGGTTTTTTTTCGGCCGAGATCGATCGAATCGGGACTCTGGACTACAGGATCAGAAACAACGGCGCCTGCCGGACCATCCGGTTTGAATTTCTGCCCGCCGGACAGGCGCCGGATCTGAATCGGTCGGAGGGCGTTCTGGGGTACAAGCGGGACGGGAACACCCTCTACGTTCATCTCAGCGACAGCCCGGAGCACCGTGTCGTGTTCGGCCCGGCCGCGGCAACCCGCCCATTCCTGATCGAGTCTTCCGCGGGTGTCACCCATTGGCAAGCGGACGGACATCACATACGGTTCGAGGCGGACGTCAAGGGCCCGGGAAAATTCAGCATCGCGATTCCCGGACGTTCCGGACCCTGCCGTGTGACGGTCACCCCGGACGGAGGCAAACCGCGGACACAAAAAGGCGAATTGATAAACGCCGTCCTGTCGTTTCGGGAAGACCATTTCGGCCGGGCCTCGGTGGAGATCGGCCTGCCGTGAAGACAAAATTCAGCACGCTCCTTCTCTTTTACACGCTGGTCATCGGAACGGCCGTTGTGATCTATCCGCAGAAGCTCGATCTGGCCCGCATCTATTTCCGCTCGTATCAGATCGACATGGCCTACGTCGAGTTGAACAACATCCTTTCGAAAGGCGGCGACGTTTTTTATGCCGTCAAGGAATACGCCAACATCTCGGAGGAGGTGGGCGACTTGAACAAGGCGATCGAGTTCCATCAGAATCTTTTGAAAACCACGCCGGACAATAGGGACGTCCTCCTCAATCTCGCGAAACTTTTCGTCTGGACGGAGCATCCCGAGCGCGCGACGGAGATCTACGAAGACTTGTACCGCAAGAACCCCAACGACGGGGAACTGCTGAAAAAAGTGGTCGACGACCTGATCTGGTACGGCCAGCTCGAAAAAGCCGTCACGTATCTTGAAGAGTATGTCCGTTTGAATCCGGCGGACGCCGATCACCACCGCCGGCTTGCCCAACTGTATTCGTCACTCAAGCGCATCGACGACATGATCCGACACTACGAAAAGCTGGAGCGCGATCAGCCGGCCGCGATCGAATGGAAGACCGCCCTCGCCGAGGCCTACTTCTGGAAAAAAGACACGGCGCGCGCCATTGCAAAATACGAGGAAATACTGAAATCTGATCCCCAGCGGCTCGAGGTGTATGAAAATCTGGCGAAGATTCACATCTGGAACCGCGATCTTGATCGGGGTTATTCCGTCGCCGCCCGGATGGCGGAGAGATTCATGAGCGACACGGGAACGCACAGGAACATCGCTGAACTCTACGCTCAGACCAACCATCCCGTGGAGGCCGCGGCGATGTACGAATCGCTTTATGACCGTACCGGTCTGCGGGGCGACCTCGAAAACGCCATCCAGTACCGGAGCTGGAGCGGCGCACTGCAGCAGGCGCTGAACCTCTACGCCCGACTCATGGAGCGGCATGCCCTGCGGCCGGACGAATTCGACGATTATCTCGGAATGAGGCTCAGGGCCGGGCGCGGCGTGACCAGGCCCCAGCGGCTGATGAACGACACGGGACTTCGCGACCGCATGGCGGAGGATATCTACGCGACCCTCATCGCGGCTTCCGAAACCGCCGTTGAATGGAAATCGTCCACTCGCGAGCAGGAGGCGCTGCGTGCGTGGCGCTCGCAGGCGGAACGACAAGACTCGCTCATCGCGTATTTTCTGAAAAACGTCGAAGCCCACACCGCCGTTCCCGGCCTGCGCTCAACCCTCGGCGACTTTTATCTCTTCACTCATCCCAAATGCGCGCAGCTCGCACAGACGCTCGGGTCCGGCGTTCGGATGGACACCACGCCATCCGCCGCGCTCGCGGACATCTACGCGGACATGGGTGCTTTTTCGCTCGCAGCGATGGCGGGGGCCGGGCACGTCGGCCGGATAGAAGCCGAACGTGACCGCGCGATCGAGCGGGCGATCCAGGCGCTGGAAGGCAAGCTGGTCGAGGCGCCCGATTCCCAGAAAATGCCGTGGATCAACCGTCTGCTAAATGTGTACCGAACAGAGCGGCACGCGCGGCAGATCGCGGCCGTCTACGAGACGAAGTATCGATTGCAGTCGCTGGATCCGCACGAGTCGATCCGGCTCGCCGAGTGGTTCTCTTCGCAAGGCCTGCAAAAGCGCGCTGTCGAAGTCCTCGAACGACACGCCGATCGTTTCATGGAACCTTATCCTCTCAAGCTCCTCGCGCATCTTTATGAAGAGCTCAGGGAATCCCCGATGAAAATCCTGCCGATCCGGGAGCGCCTCGCGCTGGCCGATCCGGCCGACGCCGACAATCAAGCGCGGCTCGTCATCGGCCATCTCGAGACCGGAGACGCCGTAAAATACGAAAAGGTCATGAATCGCATCGAGACCCGTTTCGGAAACAGCGACAAGGCCCTCAAGGCCCTGGCCCAGCAATTTATCTGGGCTGAAAAGATCGACCTGGCCATTCGCCTCTATGACAAAATCCTCAAAAAAAATCCGGACGACTACGACATCCTCAAGACCAAGGCGACTGTCCTCTACTGGAATCAGCGATACAAGGAGGCGGACGAAGCCTTCCGCAAATGTCTGGCCTTGAAGCCGGACGATCTTGAGGTGCTGTTCCGCAATGCCGAAATATATACCTACTGGCGAAAACCGACGGACGCCCGGCGGCTTTACGATGCGGTCTACAGGCATTTCCCGAGACTGCCGGACGAGAAGAGAAAATCGCGGGATCTCCGGATCATGTACGCGTCGGTGCTGATGCGGCTCGTCAAACTGCCCGAGGCCGTCGACCTGTACAGGAGACTGTACCGGGAAACCCCGGACAATCGTGAAATCCGGCTCAATTTCGCGGAGGCTCTGATGCAAACCCGGCAATTCAGCGAGGCCGAAATCGTCCTGAAAACTCGAACGCCGTGATCCAGACCCGGCTGTGGATCGGGCTTGCCCTCATCTGCGCCCTGGCCGGGTCGGCGGACGCGAAGCAGGAAAGCCAGGAGGCGTTTTTGCTCGGACGACTCTACATCGACACCAAGCGATTTCGCGAAGCGGCCGAAGTGCTCGATCGCGCGGCGAAGGAAGACCCGGCCAATGTCGTCATCCTGATCGACCTGGCCTATGCCTATCAGAGGCTCGGCCACTGGGACAGAACCCTGGAACTTTACGGCAAAGTCCTCCAGCTCGATCCCGCGCACGAAGATATCCGGATGCTCTACACGCAGCTCAAGTATCTTTATGGGCGGCGGCTCTCCTACGATCTCTCGATCCGCCAGCTGGCCGACCAGGATCGCGTGGCCCACGATGTCGAGGCGTATCTCCCGCTGGAGGACCGGACCTACGTGCGATTGACGACGGGTCTCCGGCAGTATCACCACGCCCGATCATTTCTGATCCGAAGCGTCGGACCAACCGCCCATGTCCATCAGGTCGAATGGGGCCGGGCGCATGGCTGGCCGTTCGATTTCAGCGCGCGGGCCGCATTGGCCGAGGCCTACAACGATTCGGATAATCGGTGGTCGGTCGGCGCGACGCTGGTTTACCGTCGTAATGACGTCCAGGATTACCGTCTTGACGCCACCCTGGGGAGGCTCTGGGATGATCCGGTGGAGGCGTACCTTGCGAACGGCTATTACGACGCCTACCGGGCATCGACGACTCAGATTGTCGCCCAATCCGGCAACCAGCTTCTCAACTGGGCCGCGGCATTTGAATACCGGGCCTACAAAATTTTCCGCACGCGCCATTTCGGCACCGGGCGCCTCTATGAAGTGACGGTGGGCTACCGGGCGTTCCGGAGCGAGAGCGATCCCAGCGGGCACGCCGATTATGCCGGCGGGTATCTGGGTTATTCCGGAATCCGCAATGCTCCGAAGGAGGAATTCGTGAGCGTGGTGGGGTTGGCGAAGACGATCAACGCGATTGGCCTGCACCTGAACGCAGGGCGGCATTTTTCAAAACGATATTTTG
>CAZHRJ010000044.1:0-20345 GCA_964534765.1 uncultured bacterium | reverse complement strand
CCGCGCCAGACGCCAAAGTCACGCTCATATTTCTCCGGATAGACGCGCTCAAACTCCCAAAAATGGCCGGCGACGAGTTTGTAGAACGGCGCCTCGGTCGCCCGGCGCGGCTTGTAGAATTCCCCGCCCGGCGGTGTCGATTCTCCCGGCTTCGATGGTCGCCCACATAAACGCAAAGGCAGCCCCTTCGAGCCGCCTCCTCCGCCAAGATCGCCGCCCCGCTACCCGGTGCGCGTCCCCTCAATGTTCAACATCAACTCATCAAGACATATCCTGATGCCGCGAGGATGTCAACCGAAAAAAACACTCTCTCACTTATGGTTCGCCGTGCGTAACATTTGCGGCTCAAGCCGCAATGTGTGCAGCATCCCAGAAATTCATATTTTGGGCAACTCCCACGTGAACTCCGGGCGTCACTATTCATGACGGATTCGGTCGCTGATTGCAAGCCCTCTGATCTGGATAGAGGGAAATCGAACAGACTTCAGAACTTCCTGTAGATGTCCTTCACCGGGAGGTGGCTTTTCCTCCCTTATTTTACAGAGGCGTGGGAGGTTTCTGAGTGTACCTTTTCGACGCCGATCTTCGGGTCGACTCGGCCTACAACACCTATCGACATCCCGGCCTTCCGCCGGGACCGGTCAGCAATCCTGGTCTGCTGTCGATTCGCGCGGCCGTCCCCCACTGCCAGTTTGTTCGACTGCGTCGCGATCCCCAAACGGTTCCGTCTCTACTGGCCCTATTCAAAAAATGGGCCGGTTACGCAGAAATCCGGCAATATCCCTGGCAATGTCCTCGATCGCTTGACGATCTCCCCATCCATTGATTTATTCCTCCCAATGACCCTCGACCGGCAGCTTAAAGACCTCGAATCCTCCGCCGCTTCGGCGCCGAATGTCCAAGAAACGGCCGTCACCCTGATCCGGGACGCCTTCAGGCTCACCCGGGTGACGGTGATGCTCTACGACAAGCCCGATCATGTTCTTCAGGCGTCGGCCAGCACCGGACATCCGAACAAGGATATGCGGTCGATCCGCTGTCCGGTTTTGCGGATGGAGGGAATTTCTTCCCGGGCGGTGGAGTCGCGCGCATTTTTGGAAAACCGAAGCATTGTTATCCGGGACCGCCGGCCCGATCCCGAATACCGGGTCCGGCGACGGTTCCCGCACAAAAACTACGCGCGGGAATTCGCCGTCTTCCCGCTCCGCCACGGCGCCCGAAAACTGGGCGTCCTGGCGGTCGCGATCGACCACGGCGTTCCGACCAAACTCACGCCGGTGGTCACCCGCCGCATTTCAGCGCTCTGCCAGACGCTGGGCAGTCTCATCCACGCCACATTGCCGCGCCGGCCGGCGGAAGGCGATGTCATGACGCTGATCAAGGACATCCTCAAGAACAACCTGCTCTATTCGGTCTACCAGCCGATTGTGGACATCGTTTCCGGGCGCGTTCACGGATACGAGTCGCTCATGCGGGTGGATCATCCGGCGATACGCGATACGCAGGCGGTGATCGGATACTCCGAGAAATTCAACCTCTACCGGGACCTGTCCCATCTCACGAACCGCAACGCCCTCCGGGCTCTCCGTAGACTCGGCCCCGATCAAAAATTGTTCCTCAATCTCCATCCGAACGATTTCCGTGAGTACGCGACGCTCAGCGACCGGTCGAATCCGTTTTATCGAAAGGACCTCTCCCGCCTGGTCTTCGAGTTGACGGAACGCCATTACGTCAAAGATCCGGAGCGGCTCAATTCCCAGCTCAAATTTTTCAAGGCCTTCGGCGTGGGAATCGCGATCGACGATCTGGGAAGCGGATATTCCTCCCTGGAGATGCTCACCCGGCTGGAGCCCGATTACATCAAACTCGACATGTCCCTCATCCGGCAGATTCATCAAAACGTACGCCAGCAAAAACTCATCCGCTCGCTCCTCTACTACGGCGAGCAGATCGGATGTCAGTGCATCGCGGAGGGCGTGGAGACGCGGGAGGAACTGGATGAACTCAAGGCCATGGGATGCCGGCTGATTCAGGGATTCTGTCTGGCCCATCCATCGGAAATGCTGGTCGCGGACAAGGAAATTCAGATGCGGATGCGCGACCTGCACAGCATTTCCGCGGTGGCCGAGGTCCTGTGAGGCGGTCGTGACGGCGAATCCCCGCCGATTTGTTCCCTGGGGCGCATGGGTCATCCTGGCCGTTTCGCTCGGCATCACGGCCTGGGCCTTTGACTCCTCCCGGCAGCACCTGACGGATCAGGCGCAGGGCCGGTTTGAGGTCCGGGTTCGGCAGGTCAAATCGGCGATCGAGGACCGGCTTCTTTTTTACGAGCAGGTTCTTCGGGGCGGTCAGGGATTGTTTGCGGCGTCCGACCGGGTGACGCGTGAGGAATGGCGGCGGTTTGTCGGATCGTTGCATGTGCAAAAAAATTATCCCGGCATTCAGGGAATCGGATACATCGAGCGCGTCCGGGCCGATGATCTGCAGGAGTATCTCGTCCGGATCCGGTCAGACGTCGCGCCCGATTTCAGGATCGACCCTCCGGGTCCGCGGCGGGAATATGACGTGGTGACGTTTATGGAGCCGCATCTGGGCAATGAGGAGCGGCTGGGATTTGATCACGGCATCGACACCGAGAATTTCCGGCCCGCCGCCGACCTGGCACGGGATCAAGCCGGGCCGGTATCGGCCGTCCGGCGCAAGTCCCGGATCAGCGATCCGGCTCAGTACGAAATCGCGGTCTATCTGCCGGTCTTTCGGAACGGGATGCCGACGGTCACCATCGAAGACCGCCGGGCGGCGATTCAGGGATGGGTCTACAGCCCGTTGCGGATCGGAGAGATGATGAGAGGCCTGGTGGGCGAGGCCGGGACAGACATTGATTTTGAGGTGTACGACGATCTGGAAATGACGCCGGCCCATCTGCTCTACGTGGCCGACCCGAATTATCGAAGTTCCTCGGAAGAAAAACCGACGTTTGTCTATGCCGCCCCCATAGAGGTTGGCGGCCGGCTCTGGATGTTGAACTTCTTTACGGAACCCGAATTTGACCGCGCCATCGATTCCGGCCGGCCGGTTCTGGTTCTGATCGCGGGACTCCTGGCCAGCCTTCTGATCTTCGGCGTCATCCGGTATCTCCAGGTCACCCGCAGTCTGGCTGAAGCCCAGGCCGAGAGCATGACGGTAAAACTGCGGTCCGTCCTGGAGACGGCATCCGAGGCCTTTATCGCCATGGACGAGCAGGGAGTGATCACGGACTGGAATCGTCAGGCGGAGCAGACCTTCGGATGGCCGCGTGAGGAAGCCCTGGGCCGGAGGATGCCGGACCTGATTCTTCCTCCCAAACAGCGCGAGACGCATATTCAGGGAATTCGGCGATTTTTGGAAACGTCGGATGGAGGATATCTGAACCGCCGGATGGAGCAGACGGCGCTTCGACGCGACGGAACGGAGTTCCCGGTCGAGTTGACTCTGTGGCCCATTCGGATCGCGGGTGTATATACATTCAATCTCTTTGTCCACGACATCGCGGATCGTTTGAAGGCGCAGAGGGATCTGATGACGGCCAGGGACCTGGCGGAAGGCGCGAACCGGGCGAAGAGCGAATTTCTGGCGAACATGAGTCATGAGTTGCGATCGCCTTTAAATTCAGTCATCGGGTTCGCGAACATTCTTCTTCAGAACAAAAACCAATCCATCCGGCCGGAGGATCTGGCGTATGTGGACCGGATCATCGAGAACGGCCGGTATCTGATGCGGCTGATCAATGAGGTGCTGGATCTCTCGAAGGTTGAAGCCGGGCAGATGGATCTGGAAATTGAGCCTCTGTATCTGGACGCGTTGATCATCGAGACCCTCCGCCAGATGGAGGGCCGGGTCCTGGGCCGGAGCCTCAAGCTGGTCGCCGATCTGCCCCGGGTATTGGCCCCCATCGAGACCGACGCGACCCGGATGAAACAGATTCTCATCAACCTCATCGGCAACGCCATTCAGTACACCGATCACGGAACCGTCACGGTGCGCGTGGCCGCCGATCCCGATACCCATCGACCGGTCCGCATCGACGTCAATGATACCGGCGCCGGGATTCCGCGGGAGCGGATGGATGTGATCTTCGAGCCGTTTCAGCAGGGCGATCGGCGCCTGGCCCGGCAGGTCGGCGGCACCGGGCTTGGTCTATCCATCACCCGATCGCTTTGCCAGATGCTGGGATATGAGATTGAAGTCTCCAGTGAACTGGGCCGGGGAACGACGTTCAGAATCCTGCTGCCGGCCGAATTGCCGGGCGCACTTGCCGCTCGCCGCGACATTCCGGCCGAATCCCAGCCGGTTGCGGCCAAAGCCTCAGAACCGGCGGAAGACGGAAACGGCATTGCGGGCAAGACTGTTCTTGTCATTGACGACGATCCCGATTCCCGGCTGGTGCTCATGCACTACTGCGAGGGACTCGGCCTCAAGGTCATCACCGCCGGATCAGGCTCTCAGGGTATTCGGGTCGCCCGGGAGCGGCGGCCCGATCTCATCACTGTCGATTTGCTCATGCCAGACCAAAACGGCTGGGAGGTGGTCGAGTCGATCCGGTCGGTCCCGGATCTGGCCGGCGTGCCGCTGGTCGTGATCAGCACCCTAGCGGATGAAAACCGGAAGACCTTTCGAGGCCTGGCGGATGTGATCAACAAACCCGTTATGCGCGAGGATCTCATCCGCGTCCTTAAAAAAAATTTATCCGTCTCACCTTCCCATCCGGCCGGTTCAGAAACATTCCCGAAATGACTTGTCTCCCCAGCCCGCCTTTGTTATAGAAGGTCGACCTCTCCATATATAATATCGGGGGGGGAATAGTGGGTGCGGGCCATGACCGCTCGGCGGCAGATCGTCGACGCGGGGCTGCGGGTGAAGGTTCTGTCCGAAGCCCTGCCGTACATCCGGTCATTTAACGGGAAAATCGTTGTCATCAAATACGGCGGCAGCGCTCAGACGGAGGCCGCTCTCAAAGAGGGATTCGCGCAGGATATCGTCCTCCTGAAATGCGTCGGAATCCGGCCGGTCATCGTCCATGGCGGCGGCGAGCAGGTCTCCTCCTTGATGGACCGGCTCGGCAAGGACACCAAATTCGTCGACGGGCTCCGGGTGACCGATTCGGAGACCATGGACATGGTGGAAATGGTTCTTGGCGGCCGGATCAACAAGGAAATTGTCGCCCGAATCAACAAACACGGCGGCACGGCCGTCGGCGTCACCGGCAAAGACGGAAACCTCCTGCAGGCGGTCAAGAAAAAACCCAAACGGCTCACCGACATGACAGGCCGGGAAAAGCTCGTCGATCTGGGTCTGGTCGGTGACATCGAATCGCTCGACAGCCGGCTCCTTGAAATTCTCCTCGGCAACGAGTTCATCCCGGTGGTCGCTCCGGTCGGCGTCACGACGGATGGAATCAGTCTCAACGTCAACGCCGACACCGTCGCCGGGTCCATCGCCGCGGCCCTCCGGGCCGCCCGGCTGATCTATCTCACCGACGTGCCGGGTCTGCTCAGGGACGAAAAAGATGAGGACAGCGTCATCTCGACCGTCCGGCTGTCGGAAGTCGACGAGATGCGTGACAAGGGCATCGTCGCGGGCGGGATGATTCCCAAGATCGAATCAGTCACGCAGGCGATCTACGCGGGCGTCGAAAAAGCGCATCTCATCGACGGCCGGGTCCCAAGATCTTTGCTCCTCGAACTGTTTACGGACGAGGGCATCGGCACGGAAATCGTGCAGGGATAATTCCCAACCCCGGATGACTCTCTCTCTCGCTCGCAGGGCGGACAAAGTCCTCATGAACACCTACGGCCCCCGCCATCTGGCCTTTGCCCGCGGCCGCCTGGCCTGGGTATGGGATGACTCAGGCGCAAAATTTCTCGATCTTCTCGGCGGCGTGGCGGTCAACGCCCTCGGCCACGCCCATCCGGCTGTGGTCCGGGCGGTGGAGCGGCAGGCGCGGCGGATCATCCACACGTCCAATCTTTATCTGATCGAACCCCAGATCCGGCTGGCCGAACTGCTCGTCAACCACACGTTCGCCGATCGCGCGTTTTTCTGCAACAGCGGCACCGAGGCCAATGAGGCGGCGATCAAGCTTGCTCGAAAATACTTTTATCAAAAAGGCGAAAAGAGGGACCGGATGATCGCGTTTCAGAATTCTTTCCATGGCCGCACCACCGGGTCCCTGGCGCTCACCATTCAGGATAAATATCAAAACCCTTTCCGGCCGCTCCTGTCGGTCGATGTCGCGCGGTTCAATGACATCGCCGCCGCCAACCGGCTGATCACGCCGAGGACGGCGGCGGTTTTCATCGAGCTGATTCAGGGCGAGGGCGGCATGGAGACAGTGACGCCGACGTTTCTGGCGGGTCTTCGGAGGCTCTGCACGCGCCGCGGGACAATCCTCGTGTATGACGAAGTCCAGACCGGCAACGGCCGGACCGGAGAACTTTTCGCCTATCAGCATTTCGGCGATGGTTCGAATCGACTGGTCCCGGATGTGATGACGACCGCCAAGGGCCTCGCCGGCGGTCTTCCGATCGGGGTGATGCTTGCGCGCCGCCCATTTGCGGAATCGTTTGAGGCCGGGGATCACGCGGCGACGTTTGGCGGAAATTTCCTGGTCTGCGCCGCCGGTTGCGCGGCGCTGAATGTGATATCGAAACCGGCATTTCTCGTCGGCGTCCGAAAAAAGGCCGCCCTTCTCTGGCGTCTCCTGCGGTCGATTCAGGAGCGGCACTCCGGCAAAGTCGAGATCCTGCGCGGCGCGGGCCTCATGGTCGGTTTGAAACTCCGGCCGCCCCTGAAGGCCAGGGATCTGCGGGACCGGTTGTACCGGCGGCGCGTCTTAACCGGAATCTCGGGCGAATCGGTGCTGCGGCTGACTCCGCCCCTGGTGGTGACCGAGCGGGAACTGGCGCTGGGATCGCGGATGATCGAGGAGGAAGTGGCTAAGCTTTGAAAAAGGACTTGATCTCCCTTGCGGATTGGCCGTCGGCCGATATCCAGTCTGTTCTGACTGCCGCCCGGATTCTGAAATCGCGACGCTCGCGCCGATCAGCCGGCGCCTTTCGGCCGCTGGCCGGAACGACGGTCGCCCTGCTGTTCGAGAAGCCGTCACTGCGGACCCGCGTGACCTTTGACATCGCGGTCACCGAGCTGGGCGGGCACGCTGTTTATCTCGGCCCGCAGGAAGTGGGGCTCGGCAAGCGGGAAAGCGTGGCGGACATCGCGCGCAACATGTCGCGCTGGGTTCATGCCATCGTCGCCCGGACGTTTCAGCACGCCGTGATTCAGGAACTGGCCAACACGGCGACGGTTCCGGTGATCAACGCCCTGACCGACCGGGATCATCCCTGCCAGGCGCTGGGGGATCTTCTCACGATCCAGGAGCGCGTCGGCCGGCTCTCCGGCCGGACACTGGCATTTGTCGGAGACGGCAACAACGTCTGTCAGGCCCTGATGTCCGGCGCGGCCAAGCTCGGCCTTTCCATGCGCATCGCGGCCCCGGCCGGATATGAGCCTCCGGCCGAGACCGTTCGGCGGTTTCGGGCCGACGCCGCGCAGTCGGGCGCCACGATCGACCTGGTCCGGGATGCCCGGGACGCGGTGCGAAATTCGGACGCGGTGTACACGGATGTATGGGTCAGCATGGGTTTCGAATCGGAGTCCGAGACGCGGCGGAAAGCTTTCGCACGGTACCAGGTCAACGCCGACCTTCTATCCCTTGCCCGGCCGGGCGCGATTTTTTTGCATTGCCTTCCCGCGCGGCGCGGCGAGGAAGTAACCGACGAAGTAATGGACGGTCCGTCGGCGGCGGTTCTGGATCAGGCGGAAAACCGGCTCCATTCCGCCAAGTCCGTTCTCGCGGCGCTCGTGGCGCCGGCTCTATTTACGTCTTTATCCCGATCGGGCCGGCGCGCCGCTGCAAGTGCGCGGGGCCGGCGACAATCCACAAGGAGGAACTAATGCAAAAGACCATCCGGAAAGTGGTGCTGGCTTATTCGGGCGGGCTCGACACGAGCGTGATCGTCCGATGGCTGATCAATAAGTATGGCTGTGAGGTGATCGGCTACAACGCCAATCTCGGCATCGCCGAACGCAAAACGGATCTCGAACATCGCCTGCGCGCCGCCGGCGGATCAAAAATGATCATGGACGACATCCGCCGCGAGTTTCTCCAGAACTATTGTTTCCCCTCGATGCGCGCCGGCGCCGTTTATGAAGGCAAGTATCTTTTGGCCACGTCGCTGTCCCGACCGCTCATCGCCGAAAAATTGATCCGCATCGCCCGCCGCGAAAACGCCGACGCGGTCGCCCACGGCTGTACCGGTAAAGGCAACGACCAGGTCCGGTTCGAAATCACCGCCAAGGCCCTCGCGCCGGACATCGAGGTCCTCGCGCCGGTGCGGGAATGGGAATTCAAGACCCGCGATGATGAAATCGTCTACGCCCGACAGTACGGCATCCCCGTCACGGCGACGAAAAAAAATCCTTACAGTTACGATCGCAACCTCTGGGGCATTTCGATCGAGTGCGGCCCGCTCGAGGACCCCTATCATGAGCCGCCCGGGAACGCCTACGTCCTCACCTCATCCCCGAACAACGCGCCGGCGGCCGGACAGGTCATCACGGTTGGGTTCTCCAGGGGCTCGCCGGTTTCTCTCAATGGCCGGCGGATGAATCCCGTCGATCTTGTGGAGCGTCTGACCGCGATCGGCGCCCGGCATGGCGTCGGCCGGGTCGATCTTGTCGAGAATCGACTGGTCGGCATCAAGTCCCGCGAGGTCTATGAACAGCCGGCGTCGACGATCCTCTGCTCGGCTTACCGGGAACTCTTGTCGATGGTGGTTGATCGCGATACGCTCCACCTCATGCCGGCTCTCTCCGACCGCTACGCCCAGCTGGTCTACGATGGATTCTGGTTCACTCCGCTTCGCGAGGCTCTCGACGCCTTCTTCGCTAAATTCGCCGCCCTCGTCACCGGCGACGTGCGCCTGCGTCTCTTTCGCGGTCAGTGTGTTCCCATCGGCCGGCGGTCGCCCAACGCGCTCTATCAGGAAAGCCTCGCCACGTACGGCGCCGCCGATGTGTTCGACCAGTCGGCGTCCGTGGGATTCATCAAAATCATCGGCCTTCCGGTCGAAGTCCGTGCCCGGATGAATTCCGGGCGCGGACGGTGACATCGCCGTGAGCGCGCCCAACGAACCATCCCCGGCGGCCGAAGGTCCCGCGCCCGCGACGGGCGTGTCGGACGCGGCTTTGTCGGACGCCAAATCCGCGCGCAGCGCGCGCCGCACCATGTGGGGTGGTCGGATGAGGAAATCGCTCGACCCCCAGGGCCTTGCCTTTTCCAGTTCCATCGCGCTGGACTTCCGGCTCCTCCCTCACGACGTCCTTGCGAGCATCGCGTGGGCGGAATCCCTGCGCCGGGCGCGGATTTTGTCGGTGGCGGAAAAACGTCTCATCGTCGCCGCGCTTCGCAAGATCGCCCGCGAACCGAAACCGGCCGAGGCGGATCTGGCGGCATTTGAAGACATTCACAGTTTCGTCGAGTACCGTCTGCGGCAGATCGCCGGAGATGTCGCGGATAAACTTCACACCGGCCGCTCACGCAACGACCAGGTCCTCACTGACGTCGCGCTCTTTATCCGTCAATCGGCGAAGGACATCGTGGGCAGCCTGAAAAAATTGTCCCGTGTCTTTATTAATCGCGCCTCTCGCGAAAAAAAATCCCCCATGCCCGGCTTTACCCATCTTCAGCCCGCGCAGGTCGTCACACTCGGCGCACACCTCCTCGCTTATGCCGAAATGCTCCTCCGGGATCTGGGCCGCATCAAAATCCTCCTTCAGCCCCTTGACGCCTGCCCGCTCGGATGCGGCGCGATCGGCGGCACCACCATTCCGGTTGACCGGGATTTTCTGGCTCGCCGTCTGGGATTTTCGCGTCCCACGGCCAGCGCGATGGAAACGGTGGCCGGCCGGGATATGGTCACCGACTACTCCTACGCCCTGACAATGGTGATGATTCACCTCTCGCGCCTGTCGGAGGAGATTGTCCTCTGGTCCAACCCCTATTTCGGATTCGTTAAACTGCCCGACCGATTTTCCACCGGATCATCCCTCATGCCTCAGAAGCGCAATCCCGATCTGTCCGAACTCACCCGCGGCCGGTCCGCACGCGCCATCGCCCATCTCACGGGGCTCCTCGCTCTCCAGAAATCCCTCCCCCTGACGTACAACCGCGACCTTCAGGAGGACAAATTCTATCTTTTCGATCTCGTCGATCTGGTCCGCGCGGCGCTGCGCATCCATATCCGGATGGTCCCGCGGCTGGCCTTTGATCGAAAGCGACTCCGGCAGGCCTGCCAGGAGGGATTCATGGAGGCGACGGATCTGGCCGAGTATCTCGCAAAAAAGGGCGTGCCCTTCCGTCAGGCTCACGCCGTTATCGGCGACATCGTCAGGCGTCTGGAACGCCGCGGTAAAAAATTCCGGGACTTGACGGCCGGGGAACTTCGGTCCTACAACGAAAACTTCGGCGCGGATGTGGAGCCGCTCCTCATGGCCGAACGCTCGCCCGAACGCAAACGGACCTACGGATCCGTCGCGCCTTCGGATGTTGGCCGGCGGGTGATGCGGCTGCGGCTGACAAGGATCTACTGACATGGATTTTTTTTCCTACGAAACCGGCGTCTACTCCTGCGAGGGATTCTCCCTCGAAAAAATCGCGGACGAATTCGGGACACCGGCTTATGTCTACAGCGAAAAAACCGTGACCGATCACTACACAAAACTCGATCTCGCCCTGCAGCCGGTGCCGCACCGGATCTGCTATTCGGTCAAGACCAATTCCAACCTGGCGATCCTGGCTCACATGGCGGCGCTCGGCAGCGGATTTGACATCGTCTCCGGTGGTGAACTCCACCGGATCCTTCGCGCCGGCGCGGCAGGCTCCAAGGCGGTCTTCGCCGGAGTCGGCAAGACGCGGGATGAAATGCGGCGCGCGATCGAAGCGGGAATTTTCATGTTCAATGTCGAGTCCCTGCCGGAAGCCGAGGCGCTTTCGGCGGTGGCGTCCGAAATGGGCCGGGACGCGCGCGTGGCCGTCCGGATCAATCCGGACGTCGCGCCCGACACGCACCACTACATCACTACAGGGAAAAAGGAGACCAAGTTCGGTCTCCCGATCGACTCCGCCATGGACGTCTTTCGCTCAATCGCCCGGATGGACCGACTCGTCCCGGTCGGCATCCACTGCCACATCGGCTCACAGATCACCGAAATCGATCCCTACCGCCAGACGCTCGAAAAAATCGCGCCGCTCATCTTGCGCCTGCGCGAGGAAGGATTCGACATCCGATATTTTAATCTCGGCGGCGGGCTCGGGATCATCTATAAGGAGGAATCGCCATCAACCGCCGCGCGGTTCGCGCAGATCATTTTGCCGCTCGTTGCCCCCTTGAAGGTTGAACTCCTGGTGGAACCCGGCCGATTCATCGTCGGCAACGCCGGCGTGCTTCTCACACGCGTCCTCTACGTCAAGGAGTCCGGGACCAAGGCCTTTGTCATTACCGACGCCGGTATGAACGATCTGGTCCGGCCCACGCTCTACGGCGCTTATCACGAAATCCTTCCCGTTCGAAAAGGCCCGGATGAGAAGCGCGTCTACGATGTGGTGGGGCCGGTCTGTGAGACAGGTGATTTCTTCGCCAAGGACCGCTCGATCCCGGCCGTCCGCGCCGGGGATCTGCTGGCGATCAAGAGCGCGGGCGCATACGGATTCGTCATGGCGTCCAATTACAATACCCGGCCCAGACCTCCGGAAATCTGGGTCAGCCAGAATCGCGCGCGCATCGCCCGCAGGCGCGAGACCTACGACGATTTGATCTCGTCCGAAGTCGAATCGCTGGACAGCCTTCTTTCCGACCGCATGGGCGTCGGGGGCTGACGCAATGAAGCGGACAATCACGATTTCCAAAATGCAGGCCGCCGGCAATGATTTCGTCGTCATCAATGACATGCGTCGCCGTATCTCTTCGCCCGCGCGGCTCGCTGTGAAACTCTGTCACCGCCAGTTCGGCGTCGGCGCCGACGGCCTGATTTTGCTCCAGCCCGCGCTGACCCGGTCCGCCGGGCGGTATCGGATGCGGATCATCAACTCGGACGGCAGCGAAGCCGAGATGTGCGGCAACGGATCCCGATGCGCCGTGAAAATGGCGGTTGAGGACCGCATCGCGCCACCGCGCCATGACCTCCAGACCCTCGCCGGCCGGATTCACGGCGCGTACCTCTCCAAATCCCGCGTCCGCGTCGGGCTCACGCCGCCGGCGGACTTCAGATCCACTGTCAAGATACCGCTGGCGAACCGGACCCTCATCGCCTCTTTTATCGACACCGGCGTTCCCCATGCCGTGGTCTTCGTGCCCCGGATCGGCTCGGTCGACGTCAATGCGCTGGGCCGGGAAATCCGGACCCACCGCGTCTTCGCGCCGCGCGGCGCCAATGTGAATTTCGTCGAGATTGCGCGCTCCGGCCGACACGCCCATCTGCGGGTCCGCACGTACGAGCGTGGCGTGGAGTCCGAGACGCTGGCCTGCGGCACGGGCGCGACCGCGGCCGCGATCGTCGCCGCGCTCACCCGGAACCTCCGGCCGCCGATCGCCGTCCGGACCGGCGGCGGGGCGGTCCTGGTCATCGATTTTCGGCTCGGATCATTGCCGGATGTCGTCACCGATGTCACGATGGTCGGGCCGGTGGAAAGAGTTTTTGAAGCGAAGGTGAGGATATGAAAAATAGATTGTCCGCGAATCGAGCGAGGCGGGCGAATCAAGTCCCGCGGGGTTCCATCGTGGCGATGATCACGCCCTTTCGGTCCGGCCGGGTGGATGAGGAATCCCTGCGGCGGGTGGTGGAGTTCCAGATCAAGAACGGGACAGACGCGCTGCTGCCCTGCGGAACAACCGGTGAAAGCGCCACCCTGTCCCACGCCGAACACCACCGGGTGGTCGAACTCACGGTCCAGTATGCCGCCGGCCGCGTCCCGGTCATCGCGGGCACCGGGTCCAACTCGACCGACGAGGCGCTCGAACTCACCCGCCACGCCGCCGACTCCGGCTGTGACGCGGCGCTGCTCATCTGCCCTTATTACAACAAGCCAACCCAGCGGGGAATCATCGCGCATTTCACCCGCATCGCCGATGCGGTTGATATCCCGCAAATCCTCTATAACATTCCCGGCAGAACCGGAGTCAACATGCTCCCGGAAACTCTGGCGTCACTGGCCGATCATCCGCGCATCGTCGGCGTCAAGGAGGCATCCGGAAATCTCTCGCAGATCACTCAACTCATGAGCCTCCTCCGCGCCAAAAAATCCACTCGCGCCAGCCCATTCGCCGTCCTCTCCGGCGAGGACGCGCTCACGTTTGTGATCCTGGCGCTCGGCGGCACGGGCGTTATTTCGGCGACGGCGAATGTCATTCCCCGGCAGATCGCCAATCTGGTCCACGCGTTTGAAAAGGGCCGCGCCGACCAGTCCAGAAACATCCAGCTGGATCTGATCGAAATCATCGACTTGATGTTCGTCGAAACCAATCCCATCCCCGCTAAAACCGCATGCGCACTCATGGGCCTCTGCACGCTTGAATTTCGTCTCCCGCTCTGCGAGCTGAGCCCTGTGAATCTGGGAAAACTCAAGGCGGTGTTGAAGAAGTATCATGTCATCCGCTGAGCGCGTCCGGGTCGGCGTCAATGGCGCGGCCGGGAAAATGGGCCGCCGCGTTGTCGCGCTGGCCGCGCAGAATGACCGCTACGAACTCGCCGGCGCCTACGAGCGGGATGGCCATCCGGATCTGGGCAAGGACGCCGGATTTGTCTCCGGCTGCGCCAGGACGGGAGTGATGATCAAGACCATCAGCGCCCTGGATCGCGCCATCCAGGTCCTGATCGATTTCTCCACGCCCGACGGCTCGGCCGCCTGTCTCCTGGCGGCACAGTCACTCGGCAAACCGGCCGTGATCTGCACCACCGCGCTCGATGCCGCTCACGAAAAAAAACTCAAAACAGCCGCCAAAACTATTCCGGTCGTCTACGCGCCGAACATGAGTCTTGGTCTGAATCTCATGGTCTATCTGACCGAAGTCGCCTCGAAGTTCCTGTGCCCGGCCTATGACGCTGAAATCGTCGAAATCCATCACCGCCTGAAAAAAGACGCGCCTTCCGGTAGCGCACGCGCGCTGGCCGATGCAATCCGGCGCGGGAGCGGCGCCAAGCTCAGAGACCTCCATGGCCGTGAGGGATTGGTTGGCGCGCGCCAGCCCGGCGAACTCGGAGTCCTGGCCGTCCGGGGCGGAGACGTCGTCGGCGATCACACGGTCCATTTTCTGGGATTGGGTGAGCGCGTCGAACTCACCCACCGCGCTTCCTCCCGCGATACATTCGCCGCCGGCGCGCTCCGGGCAGCCGAGTGGGTCCTTGGCGTCCCGCCCGGCGTCTATGGCATGCGGGATGTGCTGGGCCTGCCGGAAAACCGATGAAATGGATCCGGTTCCGGCGTCGGCCCGATGGTGAGTCGGTCGCGTTCGGAATCGTCGAAGGCGATCGCGTGAGAATGGTCTCCGGCCATCCGCTCGATTCCTGCGCCGTCGGAAGAGAATCAATCGCGCTGTCGGACGTTCAGCCCCTTGCTCCCTTTGATAGCTCCAAAATCGTCGCGGTCGGATTGAATTATACCGACCATATTCGCGAATTGCCCCGCAAGGGCATCGATGCCGAGACGCCGAAGGAACCCGTGATTTTCTTCAAAGCGCCTACGGCCCTTCTGGCCTCGGGTGATCCGATCCTCCTGCCGCCGGAATCCTCGCGCGTGGAATACGAATCGGAAATCGGTTTTTACGTCAAACGCCGTGCCCGGCGCGTGCCCCTGCGGGATGCGGCGGACTATATTTTCGGTTACACCTGCGTCAACGACGTGACCGCCCGGGACATTCAGCGGTCTGATGTTCAGTGGACTCGCGGCAAGTCGTTTGATACCTTCTGCCCCGCCGGCCCGGTCGTCGAGACCGCGTTGGACTGGCGATCGGCCGAACTTCAGGGGATCCTGAACGGCCGGGTGGTTCAGAGCGCGAAGGGAGGCGACATGATTTTTGACCCGCCAACCGTATTGTCCTACATTTCCCAGTGTTTCACCCTGTTGCCGGGTGATCTGGTCGCTACCGGCACCTGCAAGGGCGTGGGGCCGCTTCAATCCGGCGACCGAATCGTTGTACGCGTCACCGGCATCGGCGAATTGGAAAATCCGGTCCGGCTCGAAAAAGAATCCGCCGTTCCCGCAGCTGCCCTGAGGTAGAAATTCGATGCCCAAACTTCGCTCTCGAAAATCTCCTCGATCCATGTCCCGGCCGCGCCCGGACTCATCATCCGCGACACCTTCCGGCGTCTTCCCGCGCGCCGGCCGGCTGACTGTTCTTCCGCCGTATCTCTTCGCGGCGATTGACCGGAAAAAACGCGATCTTCTCCAGCAGGGCCGCGACATGGTCGACCTCGGCATTGGCGATCCGGATATCCCGACCGCGCCGCATATCGTGGAGGCGCTTAAGCTGGCCGCGGAAAAACCGGCAAACCACCGATACCCGGCTTATGAAGGAATGCTCTCCTTCCGAACGGCCGCCGCGCGGTGGTTCGGCGGCCGGTTCGGCGTTGATCTCGATCCGAAAACGGAGGTTCTCTCCCTGATCGGTTCCAAGGAGGGCATCGGGCACATGGTGCTTGCCTACTGCAATCCGGGCGACGTCGTCCTGGCGACGGAACCCGGGTACCCGGTTTACAAGATCGGGACGATCTTCGCCGGCGGACAACTCTGTGAACTGCCGCTCCTCGAAAAAAATAATTACCTGCCCAACCTCTCCGCCGTCCCCGCGGCCGCGATCAAGAAGGCGCGGATGTTTTTCTTCAATTATCCCAACAACCCCATTGGCGCCGTCTGCTCCATGGACTTTTTGGAGGAGGCCGTCGCGTTTTGTAGAAAGCACCGGATCATCCTCTGCCATGACGCGGCCTATACTGAAGTCGCTTTCGACGGCTATCGATCGCCGTCGGTCCTGCAGGTCCCCGGCGCGCGCGAGGTGTCCATTGAGTTTCATTCCCTGTCCAAAACTTATTGCATGACTGGCTGGCGCATCGGGTTCGCGGTCGGCAATCGCGATATCCTCGCGGGACTCGGCGCCATTAAAACCAACCTCGACTCCGGTATCTTCCAGGCCGTCCAGGAAGCCGGGATCGCGGCTCTTTCGGGCGATCAATCCCATATCGCACGCAACAACGAAATCGTCCGTAAACGCCGCGATGTCCTCGTCCAAGCTCTTCGCGACGCCGGCTGGAACGCAAACCCTCAGCGGGCCACGTTCTATCTCTGGGTCCCAACGCCCGGCAAACTGTCGTCCGCGGCATGTGTCGATCGGGTTCTGACCGAAGCCGGTGTCGTCTGCACGCCCGGCAGCGGATTTGGGCCTTCCGGGGAAGGCTACGTCCGATTTTCCCTGACCGCCCCGGACGACCGGATCGCGGAAGCCGCCCGGCGGCTTCGGAAACTCGATCTGCGCGCCTAGCAGAATGACTATCAAAATGATCAGCAGCGTGACTGGGGCGGCGGGATCCATGAAATTGAAAGTTCGATCGATCCGCCTGGAGGCGGACCACGCGGCCTACGCATGGGAACAAAAACTGGGGACGGTCCTCGAGGTCGACGTCGAAGTATCCTATCGAAAGGCGCCGAACTCCGAGCGGCTGGATCAGGCGATCACCGTGGAGGATATCGTCTCGTCGGTTCTGCGCGTCTCCGGGAAAAAAACGTACCATCTGATCGAAATGCTCGCGACCGACATCCTGGACTCCTTCTGGAAACGGCATCGGGCCAAAATCCAGGAACTCCTTGTCCGGGTTAGAAAAAACCGCCCCAAATCCGACCGGCGGATCGGGGGCTACGAAGTCGAGGTCACCCGTGCATGAAGGAACCGTACTATCTCTCTCTGGGATCGAACGTGGGCGACCGCGAGTCGAATCTGAAATTTGGCGTCGATCACCTCTCCTCAATCGGCCGTGTGGTTCGCGTCTCCTCCGTTTACGAGACCCGGCCGGTCGGCAAGACCGACCAGCCCGATTTTCTCAACGCCGCGGCGGAATTCCGCAGTTTTATATCACCGGAAAATTTGCTCGACATGATCAAAGAGATCGAAATCGCCGCCGGCAGGGACCTATCGGCCGAGCGGTGGGGACCCAGACCGCTCGACATCGACATCCTGCTGTTTGGTTTACGGATCATCCGCACGACGCGCCTCATCATCCCGCATCCCTCTCTGGCCGAACGACAGTTTGTACTCGAGCCCCTGGCCCAAATCGCGCCGGACGCGATCGTGCCGGGAATCGGAAAAACGTGCGGTGACCTCTGGACCGACTGGCAAAAATCCCAAATCCCGAACAGTGCGCCGCCCGGCAGCCGTCTTTCGGCTGCGTCTCTCTGAGATGATCCATGGCGCGCGCTGCAGTCATCGCCGCTCCGGACGAGTCCCTGTTCGAGCCTCGGCTGAGGTCCGCTGCCATGGCTGATCAGGCCTTGTCCAAACGGGATCTTTTAAAAGAGCTTGGCATCACCGACCGCCTGCTGAAATTCTGGGTTGGCTGGTACAAACTGCCGGTGAACCGCCGCGGCCGCGGTTCGTCCTATCCGGCGCAAACGGTCGAGACACTAAGGACGATCAAGCGCCTCGCGGACAGCCGGTATTTCACGATGCGGTTTGTCCGGGATCTTATTCATGCGTCGCAGGGTGGACCTCGCATGGATCTCGACGCTCACCTCTCTTTCTGCCGGTCGGTCCTTGGGCGATCCCATTCGCCCTTCCGGCCGAATTCCTCCTGGGAGTCACCGGACATATCTGCCGCCCCGGGTGACACCGTCGCCGGCCGGCCTTCGACCGCCGCTCCGTCTCGGGGGAAACGGATGGGAGAGGATCTGCTCTAAGCCATGAACAAAAACCGGCCCATCGGCATTTTTGATTCCGGACTCGGCGGCCTGACGGTTCTCGATGCCCTGCGCTCACAGATGCCGAACGAGGATTTCATATACTTCGCCGACACCCAACACGTGCCGTACGGCGAAAAACCGGCCGAGACCATTCGAGATCTCGCGCTGTCCATTGTCGATTTCCTGATTAAACGAAACGTCAAACTCATCGCGTTTGGATGCAACATATCCAGCGCGCTCGCCGTCGAGGAGGCCGTCAAGCGTCATCCGGAAGTGGCCATGATGAGTTTGATCTCACCGGCTCTTGCGGAGGAGGCCCGCAAGGACTCCAAGGGCCGGATTGGAGTCATCGCGACCACCGCCACCGTGGCCACCGGCCGATACCCGATCGTCCTCAAATCCGGGGCGGAAAAAATCGAGGTCTTCATGTGCGCCTGTCCCGCGTTTGTGCCGCTCATTGAGAACGGGAAATTCAGCGGGGCCGAAGTCGACGCCGCGGTCGCCTCGTCATTGGAGATGCTGGTTTCCGCAAAGATCGATACCATGGTGTTTGGATGCACTCATTACCCGTTTCTGGAAGCGCCGATCAAGGCTTTTTTTCAAAAACAGCAAATGGCGCCTCGCATGGTCAACCCCGCCGGGCTGATGGCGCAGGCGGTCAAACTGCAGTTGAAAAAAACCAAACTGTCGAACATCCGGCTCGGAAGCGGCATGGCCAGGTTTGTCGTCAGCGGCAACCGCGCCGACTTTAAACAAAATCTCAAAAAACTGAAGGTCCCCTTCTGGGACAGCATGGTCTTCGCCCCCAACGAACTCGACGAAGAACTCAATCCCGTTATTTGACCTGACTCTTTGAAGGTTTTGCGCCCCATTATCCCGCCGATCTTTTCGGCGGTGATGCTTTACCTGAGTTTTTATTTGGAAGAGGGATTTTTGCTCGCTCACTTCTCTCTCATCCCGCTCTGGGTTTCCATGACGAAATCGGTTGGCCGGGGTCAGGCCTTGGCATCGCTTTGGATATGCGCGTCCGTTTTCGCGGCCCTCTATTTTTTCTGGCTCCGCGTATTCAGCGTGTTCGCCCCGATCGGCCTCGTCGTGGTACACGGGATATGGGTTACCGTCGTCACCTGGCCCGCGGTCCATTTCCGCAAAGCCGGCCGGCCGATTTCTTTTCTCATTTCCGTGTCCATCCTCTGGCTCCTTTCCGAGTGGCTGCGCAGTCTGGGACCTTACGGGTATGAGTGGGGAAATATCGGATACACTCAGTACGGGTCCATCCGGATGGCCGCATACGCGTCCATCGGGGGAATTTGGCTTGTCTCTGCTCTGGTGCTGGTCACGAATGCGCTCGGGGCGTGGTTGATCTTGAAAAAAGATCATCGAATTTTCATGGCGATCTGCGGGTTCGTTTCGGCTCTTGTCTTTCTTTCTCCAATGAAGCATCTCTCGAATGACGTGAGCGCGTGCAGGGATTTCGTGCTTCTGCAGACCCGTGTGAGTCCCTATGCCAAGTCAAACGAGCGGGATGAGGAAATTCGCGAACAGATGATTCGTCTGGCCGATGAGGTCTCTCCCGCGCGGGAGGGGACCCTGATTCTGCCGGAGACTCTCTTTTCGATCGATGTGGTCAGCCGCATGGGATATCTGACGGATGAGCCGCGGTCGTTGATGGATCCCCTGTTTACCTCCGGGCGCGCGCGCGGCGTCCTGGTGGGCGGAGTCGAGCGGGATGAAGAGGGATTCTACAACGCGGCTGTTCTTTTCGATACCACCGGATTCCGAGTCGCGTCGTACCGCAAGCGGCATCTGGTGCCGTTCGGGGAATCCATTCCCGGGTTCGAGCGTACGGGCTGGGCTCGGGCGTTTGGCGAAAAACTGGGTACGCCATTTTTTTCGTCCGGCGTCTCAGCTCTGCCAATGGACATGGGGCGTGGGACGCGCGCGGGATTGCTCATCTGTTTTGAGGGGACGTTTTCAAGATTGGTCAGGGAGTCCGCGCGGGATGCGGACGTTTTAATCAATCTATCCAACGACGCCTGGTCGGACAGTCCATTCGGCCATGAGCAGCACGCACGATTCTTGAGATTTCGCGCCATCGAGTCCGGCCTGCCGGTCATCCGGGTTGGCAACTCCGGCCCCACCCTCATCTTCGCCCCGAACGGTGATCTGGCCGCCGTTATCCCGCATCCGGCGCCTGCCGCTCTGGATGCGGCCGCCATACCGTGAGGAACAATAGACCCGTCACCCTCTCTCAGAACTTCCCACCAGACTGAAATAACCGCGCGAAAAAATTGAAAAGGATCCC
>CAZHRJ010000043.1:0-20682 GCA_964534765.1 uncultured bacterium | reverse complement strand
TGTGCAAAGGCCGGTTATCGAGGGGAAACTGGATTTTTCAGGTATTATTCAGGTAAACCTGAGAAAACCTGACCGCAGAGGCGCAGAGATGACGCAGAGCTGACGCGGAGGAATGATAGGGGTGGACGGGGGTTGGAGAAAGATCAATTTGTGATTGGTGATTTGTTATTTTCCATTTGTTATTGAAACAATCATAAATCAAAAATCATGACTCACCAATCACAAATCCTAGTTCTGATGATTCAGGCGGGGGGAAAGGATCCTCAGGAGGCGTTTGGCCAGGGGTTTGGGGCGGAGGGGTCTAAGGCCGGCGGCGATGGGGATGACCACGTGGGCGGCGCGGGCGTAGAAGGGGGACCGGCGGCGCATGATGGCAACGGGATCATCGGACGCGCTGAGCATGGGCCGGCGGGGGTCTTCGATGATTTTTTTATGGAGCCGGGCCGGATCGGCTTTCAGCCAAACCACGACGGCGTTTTTTCTAAGGATCCGGACCTTGCGTGCGCTGAATTTTTCCCGGCCCCGGGAGTCGAGATCGACCACGATTCCGCCGCCACAATCAAGGATGACATCCTTCATTTTGGAGATTTTTTTCAAGACCACAAATTCGATGTTTCTGAAAAACCGCCACGCCGCCGGCCCGCCGCCTTTTTGGCGGATGATGGCCGCGACCGATTTCCCGTCACATTCATAGGAAACCAAGGCATCGGTGCTGAGGACCGGTCTTCGAAGGAGAATGGCCAGCCGTCGGGCGGTTTTGGTCTTGCCGACGCCGCGAACGCCGATCAGACAAATATTCACGGGTCCGGAACCGAAGTCACAATTTGGATTTGAGTGCGTTGCACAACGTATCGAGTGCCTTGATGCGCGCCCAGTACTTGCAGTTGCCCTCGATGACCGTCCAGGGAGCATCCCGGGTGCCGGTTTTTTCGATCAGATCCGACACGGCCCGTTCATAGAGAGGCCACTTTTCGCGGTTTCTCCAGTCCTCGTCGGTCAACTTCCAGCGTTTGAAATCCGTGGACTCCCGTTCCTTGAATCGCCGGAGTTGTTCATCGGCGTCGATGTGAATCCAGAACTTGACTATCACCATGCCAAATCCAGCCAGCTGCCGCTCGAACTCGTTGATCTCGTCATAGGCGCGCCGCCAGTCCTCTTCGGCGCAGAATCCCTCAATCCTCTCCACCATGACCCGCCCATACCACGTCCGGTCAAAAATTGTCAGATGCCCCGCCTTGGGCAGATGCCGCCAGAACCGCCAGAGATAATGCCGCACCGCCTCGTCACCCTTCGGCGCGGCGATCGGGATAACCGAATATCCGCGCGGATCGAGTTTTTCGACCAACCGCTTGATGTTGCCTCCCTTGCCCGCCGCGTCCCAGCCCTCGTAGAGAACGATGGCCGGGAGACGTTTTTGATACATGCGATACTCATATTCGACCAACTTCTCCTGAAGATCGTCGACTTTGGCCGAATACTGTTCCTTGGTCAGGGTTTTTCCCTTGAGTTCAATTTTCGACAGGAGCGTCGGTTTTTGGCTTCCGGAACCTTCGCCGTCCGGCGCGGCCGCCTGAGGTTTGGCCTGCAGTCTGGCCGCTTTTTTTGCGCGTTTGGCCACCGCCGATTTGATCGCGTCAATGACCGTCCGGACGACTTTGCAGGCGGAAAAGCGCTTGTCGTGCGATTCGACAATCGTCCACGGCGCGTGGGGCGTGCTTGTTTTTTTCATCATGTCCTCCGCGGCCTCCAGAAACTCGCCATATCGCTTGTGATGCCGCCAGTCGGTTTTGGTGATTTTCCATCCGCGGAAAGGGTCTTTGAGGAAGCGATTAAAACGCTGTTTTTGTTCTTTTTTGCTGATGTGAAGCCAGAACTTGATGATGACCGCGCCGTCGTCAGAGAGCTGGCGCTCAAACTCATTGATTTCGTCGTACGCGGCCGACCACTCCCTGCGTTTGGCGAGCTTGTCGACCCGCTCGACGAGAACACGGCCGTACCAGCTGCGATCGAAAATGGCGATGTCCCCCCGCGCGGGCAGCCGGAGCCAGAAGCGCCAGAGAAACGGCCGCAGCGCCTCTTCCTCGTTGGGCGCTTTCACATGATGAACCTGCACCCCGCGCGGATCGAGTCTGCGGACAAGCGTGCCGATGGTCGTCCCCTTGCCGGCCGCTTCCCATCCTTCGAAGACGATGAGGACCGGAATTTTATTATCGACGACCTGGCGCTGGAGCGTGCCAAGTTCGAACTGAAGTTTGGGGAATGACTCATGGAATTTTTGTTTATCCATTTCCTGGTCGAGATCGATTTTATCGAGCATGTTGGACTCCTTTCAGTGTCAGGACTGAGGCAACAAGTTTTCGATTTTGGCTTGAAGCTCAAGTGAGACGCGCCGTGCGGACCGGTTGGCGTCGACGATATTAAAACCGTAAATGGCATGCATACGCATGAATTCGGCCTGAATCAGTCTCTGATACCGGATGAAACTGTCAAACATGTCGCGGGAGAGGCCGAGGTCCATGCCGGATTCCCAGTAATTGAGCGTGGCGTTTTTGAGGAAGTTGCGTTCGACGAGGGGTTTGGGATTGATTTTAAGATAAAAGACGACGTCGGGCACAACCGCCATGCCGTAAATGGACTCGACCCATGGCCGGTCCGCGCCGCGGACGATATCCCGGGCCATCAGGGTGTAGATATATCGGTCGGCCAGAACCATGAACCCGGCTTTGAGGGCGGGGACGATAATATTTTCAAGCTGGTCAGCGAAATCGGTGGCGTAGAAGAGTGAGAGAGTGACGGGATTGAGGACATTTCCCTGGAGGATTTGGCTGAGCTGTTTGCTGACGAGATTGGACCGTTTCAGCCCGACGTCGACGATGGCATGGCCGCGGGACTCAAGCCATGCCTTGATGAACTCAACCTGGGTCGACCGGCCCGAACCGTCCGGACCTTCGATGACGATCAACTTGCCCTTCAAGCTTTCCGGATTCACGTCAGGCAGGCCCTTGCCGTAAAAGCGTTTGGCGGAGTCTGCGGCGCGGCGTTTCATCGTTTGACCTTCCATTTGAACGCGGGCAGATCGATTTTTTCCGACACGATTTTTCTGACCTCTTTTTGCTGTTCCTCGATACTCCGTCGCGCGTCGATGGCCGTGAAGGCATAGGGTTTGACCATCCGCAGATACTGGTCAAGGATGCGGCCCTGGAAGATTTTAAAACTTTCGTAGATATCGGCCGAGAGGCTCAGATCCATTCCGGCCTCGTGATATTTCAGGTTCGGGCGGCCGTCGAGAATGCGTGCGAGGGCGACCTGGAGAGGTGTTTTGAAAAAGAAGGTGATATCGGGTGGAATGGCGAACCGGTAGAGCCGGGTGACCCAGCCCGGATCACAGCCCCGAGTGATGTCGCGGGCGAAAGCCGTATAGATATACCGGTCGCAGAGGACCAAGTATCCCGCGCGCAGAAGCGGCAGGATCTGGCGTTCGTATCGGTCGGCGAAGTCAGTGCAGTGAATGAGGCTGAACGTCGTGGGAGTGAGGAGTTTCAATTTTTTAGCCTTGCTGGTGATATTTTTAACGATGATGGATGAATTCCATTCAGTGAAAAACACCTTGAGGTGCTGCATTTCGAGCCAGCGTTTGAGCAGATAGAGTTGAGTCGATTTGCCGCTTCCGTCCAGTCCTTCGACGGCGATCAATTTGCCTTCGACAGGCCGTTCCCGGAGCGCCGCGCGAACGGGCGAGTCGGGATTTTTAAGAGAGGGCGTCCTGGATGTCATGGCTCAACTTCTCTTTCTGCTCGATCAAATCCGCCTTAATTTTTCGACACGCGGCCGAAACCGCGCCGCGCTGCCGCGCCGAAATGGCCCGCTCGCGCCGCCCGCGGCGGCAGGCCCGGCGGAAGAGCTTCACAGTCACATCGTCATCGTGGATCCTGCCCAGACGCGCCTGAATCGATTTGAGGCGCTTGATCCGCCGATTCCATGTCCGGTTGAGAAACGGCAGCAGCAGTTCGGCGGCATACCGGGTTTTTTTCAAGGCGATGCGAAGATCGTGCAAGCGCCGGACGCTGGGAACATTCAACAAGACCCGGCGCCGGCGTTTTTCCGCCTGGCGAAGCCGCCTGTTTACCATACGGAGGGCCGAAATGGTATCCCGCCGGCGTGCCGGTCGATCGCGGAGTCGATGCAGGGGCCAGTCGAATTGCCGGGGGACCAGAAGGCGGCGAAAGCGGCCGCGTTCGGCGCGCATCCAAGACCGCAGGATGCAAAAAAGAGCGGGCCGGCAGAGGGACCGCATATCCGATGGCAGGGGACTGTCCGAGTCCGAGAGAAACCAGAGTGCGATGTCGAGTTCCCTGGGAAGGCCGAGTGATTTTGCCAGATGCCGGACGGCGTTCGCATATCGGGCGAGAAGCGGGCGATCGGATTGCGAAGCGAGATCATCGAGCAAAGCCAGCGCGACGCGGAGCCTGCGGCTGGATACCCTGATCTGGTGGATGTGTTCCGGATCTTTTGCGAGACGCGCGCCCGGAAAATGGAGAGGGATTCGGCGGGCCAGATTCCGTGATTGCAGCCACAGATGGTGGAACAGGGAGGAACCCGCTGTTGTCATTTGTCAGTGGATTTGGGGTTAAACAATTTGAGCGGCGCCGGCAGATACGACTGGGATTTGGCCTCATCGGGATGTGTGTGGGGATAAAGGTATCCCTCGGCCGTATAGGGATCTCCCCGGAGATGGATGGGGACTTCGAGTATCGTGCCTTTTTCGACCTGCTCCATAGCCGCGTTGATGCCTTCGTAAGCGCTGTTGGATTTTGGTGATCGGGCCACGTAGAGGGCGGCCTGCGCCAGAGGAATCCGTGCTTCCGGTAAACCAATTTTTTCGACCGAATCGAAAGCGGCCTGAGCCACGACGAGCGCGAGAGGATTGGCCAGGCCGACGTCTTCCGCGGCGCAGATCACGATCCGCCGGGCGATAAATCGCGGGTCCTCGCCGGCGGCGATCATCCTGGCAAGCCAGTAGAGAGTGGCGTCGCAGGCGCCGCCGCGCATACTTTTGATGAAAGCCGAGATGACGTCGTAGTGATCGTCCCCCGCGCGGTCGTATCGGACCGAGAGAGCCGGGAGAGCATCGATCATGTCGTCAGTGACGGCAACGCGGGTCGATCCCTGAAACGACAGTAATTCGAGCGCGTTGAGGAGCCGGCGAGCATCTCCCGCGGCGAGCCGCAGGAGGCGGGCGCGGACGGCCGTGGGCAGATCGATGATGATGTGGGATTCGAGTTTGAGTTGATCCATGCCGCGATCAAGGATGAGGGACAGGTCGCCGATATCGAGAGGCTCGAATCGGAGAAGGAGCGACCGGGAGACGAGACCCTTGGCGAGGACGAAATTCGGATTTTCGGTGGTAGCGGCGGCGAAATAGAAGCCGCCTTCTTCGAGCGCCGGGAGAAGGACTTCCTGTTGATTTTTAGCCAGCCTGTGGATTTCGTCAAGGAACAAAAAAATGGGCCTGGCGGGCGACGGGATTGGGGAGTCGAAGAGTGAATCCGCGGGTTTGTCCCGGTTCGCGGGAACGCTTTCCTTCAGCGCATCCCGGAGATCCGCCACCGACAGGGACGTTCCGGACAGGACGCGGAGATCGGCCTTCAGCCGATCTGCGAGGAGGAAAGCGAGAGCCGTTTTACCGCATCCGGGAGGGCCGTGGAGGATGAGCGGTGGGAGCCTTCCGCGATCAAGTGCCCGCATGAGGGAGGTATGAGGCGCAAGGAGGGGTTTTTGCCCGACGAAGTCATTCCAGACCAGAGGCCGTAGTCGGCGCGGGAGAGGAGGTTTCACGGATTGGAGAACAACCCATCCATGTGGGAGACTACCGGATCAGATCGAATCAGGACGAATGAGGATTAGGAACAGGATCTATTCCTCGGTCACAGTCCGAATGATCCGTTCGACAGCGTATCGGCTCTGGATTCCGATGAGCCGATCCGCGGGTTCGCCGCGTTTCAAGAAGATCATGGTGGGGACGTTGGAGACGCGGAACTGAGTGGCGAGGTCCCGGGACTCATCGAAATTACAGACGGCGAACCGGATTTTATCTTTGTATTTATCGGCGAGTTCTTTAAAATCGGCGAGGAGCATCCAGCTGGGTTCATGGTCGCCTTTCCAGAAATTGAGGATGGTGACGACGCGGTGATCCGAACTCCACTGTTTAAAGTTGGATTCCGTGACATGGACAATGCCGGCCGGCAGGCGATCGAACTTGCCGCCCATGGTTTTTTCAATCAGCGCCTCGACGCTGTCCTGGAGATTGATATTGGACCATCGCTCGGTGACTTCACCCTGATTAAAATACAACACCGCCGGCACGTTGAGAACGCGATACTCAAACGCCAGGTCTTTGCTGCGGCCGATATCAAGCCGGAAGGCTTTGACGCGTTCGGCGAGTTTATGCGCGATGCGTTTGAATTCCTCGAATTTGATGCTGCAGAGCCCGGAATCCTTCAAATAGCAATAGACCAGCACCGGTCGGGAGGATTCAATGACCAGTTCGCGAAATTCATTTGTGGTCAAAACCGGAATATCATCCGCCTCAGCCAATCGGTGACCCCCCTTGCGCGATCAAGTAAATCCGGGGTGTCGTAGGAAATCGAGTATTGAACCAAGTGTGCCAAGTGGGCTTTCCGCGGTCGGCGGCGTGTGGCTTCCCTCACCCCCTGTATCTCTAGAAGAAGCCGAAGCTCCAGTCGAGTGACAGGAGGGGGCCTGCCCGCCGGCGATCGACGACGAAATCCCGTTCGGTGATTTGTGGCTCAATGACAACGAGGACCTGACGATCACCCCAGATATATTTTGAATTCCTGATTCCTGTGTAACCCAGCAACCGTCGATCGTCAAGCCCAGGGGTGGATGTTGTGTCGGGAACCATTGACCTCAGTCTGTGGTAACAGGTTTGTCACCCTGCGAAGGGGATCGACGGCTCAGACTCTAGAGTTTGTAACTGAACCGAAACTGGAACCGGTCGTTGCGGTCCCAGCGGCCGAAATAGGTCTGGGCCGGACCTTCGAAGTAATGGAAGTCAGCGCTGAGGGTGAGATTGTCGTTGGGAGCGGACTCGACGCCGAAAGAAAAGAACTTGTCATTTTCGGTGAAATTGTAGATGTCGTTGATAACGATTTTAAAGGTGGAGTCCAGGACCAGTTCGATTCTGGAAAAGAGCGTGTTTCTGAAAGGGCGCGCGTATTTGGACGTCGCCGCCATGTCGCTGTTGGTCTGTCCCCGGAGAATGGCCTCGCCGCCGTACTCGAACGTGGGCCGAATCTCCTCCAAGCCGATGCGGTTGGCGAGTTTGGATTCACGAACTGTCAGGCCGTAGACGAACCGGACGAAATCCTGGTCACGGGATTCATAGGAATTCTGATAAGCGCCCTCCATGTGATATTCCCAAGCGCCCTTAGTCCAGGACCGGCCGGCGGTGAGGATCATGGATCTGATGGGAATTTTAAACAACGCCGTGTCCGCCGTCGCGCGGGCGATCGCCGGGTACGGCGAAACGCCTGTGTAAATCGAAAAAAGGTAATCGCCGGATTCGCGGATGGCGGAGTATTTCATCAAGTACCCGGTGTAGCGCGGCCGGGTCGGGTAGAATCGTTCGGAAAGGCCGCCGGATGAGACCGTATCGGGCAACTGCGTGAATTCCGGATCACCACTTCCGCCCAGCCATCGCGATTGTCTGCCCGGAAGTTTGGGGCTTTCGTTAAAGGGGAGAATCGCGAATTTGAGCGCGTCGTCTTTAACGAAGAGGTCGATGCTGTACTGCCAGACCCCGAATTTCTGTATTTCAACCGGGTCGCCCGATCCGAAGACATGGACCATGTCGGCTGGGGTATACAGAGTCGACGAGGCCATGGAGATGGGCGCCTTGCCGATGGTTATTTCCATCGATTTGGAGAACTGTTTGAAATAGAGTTCCCGGAACCCGAAATAGGGAAGGGTCCGACGATGGTCTCCGAGACTTCCAATGTACCCCTTCATTCCCGAATTGGACGTGGTCGGCAGGTAATAGAAGTCGAACTTGATGACTTCCTCCTTGGACAACCATCCTTCCGACTGGATCCCAATATCCAGAAACATCCCGTTGGACTGGTCTTCAATCGGTCCCTCGGCCGGAGTGTCCGGTGCCTCTTTGGGATCCCACCGGTAAATCGCGGGGTAGCCCTGAATTTCAGTGGCGGCGTTCTGGCGGAATTCAGAGAAGACAGAAGCGATCTTGCCGGCCCTTGCGGGGGCGACGGCAAGGAACAGGGAACCGATCAGAGCCGCGGCGCGCCACGGTGGCGACAGAGATCGTGGAGGGCGGTCAGGCAATTCGTTTGTAGGTGGACGCGAGCCGATGGGCGAGAATGCGGCTGATGTTGAGATTCATTTTGGCTGAGATTTTTGGATGCGACCCGAGGGCTTTGTTCAAACTTTCATAGTCAAACCGCAGGAGCTGACAGGGGGCCAACGTCTTGCACGTAGCGGTGCGCTCATATTCGTGGGTGAATCCGACCTCTCCAAAAACCTCTCCGGGCCCGAGTTCGGCGAGCGTGTGGCTTTCTCCGTTTGAATCCCGCCGCACGACCGAGACCTTGCCTTTCAGGACCAGATACATGGCGGCCTCGAGTTTACCCTGCTCAAAAATCACCGTGTCCTGTGGGATATCGACGATGCGAGTGAGGAGAATGGCCTTTTTAATTTGAAAGGGGCTCATATCGCGAAAGAGCGGGCTTTTGGTCAAAACCTCCGGCCCGGGCTGGATCGCGACAATTTCCCAGATGCCGATGACCCGGATTTTGGTCAGGAGCATCGGTGTCACCAGGAGGTCACCGATCATGGCGATGAACATGGTCGTGGCGGACAGAAGCCCGAACTCGACGAGGATGGAAAAGTCGGAGGTCAGATAAATGAGAAACCCGCCGGCCAGCGCCAGGGAACTCGAAATGACCGGGAGGGTCTCATGCTGGAGAGTTTTATACTGAGCCTCGGTTTCGACGCCGCACTCGCGCATTTTGTGATTGAAAGCGGACATGAAATGGACGGTGTTATCGACAGCGATACCGAGTGCGATCATGGCGACGGTTGCGGTGCCGGGGTTAAGCGGAATACCGAGGAAACCCATGATGCCGAAGGTGGCGAATGCCGGGATGGTGTTCGGGATAAGCGAGATGAGGCCGGCGCGGGTGGAGGTAAAGAGGAGCGCCATGATGACGAAGATGACGGCGATGAGGACGAAGAGTGACTGGACCTGATCGACGAAGAGGGATTCGGCGGCGGAGTTAATGAGGAGATTTTCGCCGGTGACGCGAAAAGAGATTCCATCGCCCAGCATCGGCGGGATGTCTTTATTCAGCAGGCGCGTGACGCGGTTAAGATCGAGGGACGATGAGATGTTGTGCCGGACGATGATATTGGCCTGGCGGTGATCGGCCGAGATGTAGGGTGCAAGGTCCGAGCGCTGAAAGAGCATGACATACTGCCAGATGGATCCTTCCTCGGAGGGGACCATGTAAAACGAGGGTTTTCCGTCATTCATTTCCCTGTGGACAAAAGAAATGTGATCGGCAATCGAGATGGTTTTATCAAAGAGACCCAGTCCATTTAAGTACTTCTGGACCTTTTCGATAGCCAGGACATTGGGTGCTTCGCAGAATGTTCCCGGCAGGGCGCCTTCGAGGGTGATATAAAAAATCTGCATTCCGGAGAGGTCGCGATGAAGGATCTGGCTCTGTTTGACGAGCGCGGAATCCTTGCGAAAATAGGACAGCGGATCGTTATTCACCTGGACCTTGAAGGAGTAATACCCCATGGCAATCGCAAAGAGGATGACCGACACCGTAACCGCCCGGCGATGACGGCTGGTGACGGCCCAGCAGAGCCGGATGATCCACGCGAAAAATCCCCGTGGTTCACCCTCGATCGAATCGACGACCCGTGACTTGCGGGGTCCGTGAATCCGGAGGATGGCCGGCAAAGCCAGGAGGGTAGCGATGAGATTGGAGGACATGGCGAAGGTGGAGACGATGGCGAATTGCCGGATGAGGATGATGTCGTAATAAGCATTGGCGGCGAACCCGAGGACCGTGGTGAGGGTGGTGATAAAAATCGGCAGGCCGACCGTCTTGGCCATAAACTCGATGGCCTTCATGCGATCGCCCTTTTCCGCATGGACGCCGGAAAGGTAAGACGCGATCATGTGGGTATCCTCATTCGAACCGATCACGATGACCAGCGAAGGGACGATGCAGGTCAGGAGTGTGAGCGGATATCCCATGAACCCCATGAACCCGAGCGTCCAGAGGATGGTCAGCCCGGCCGTGACGAGCGGGATGACGGCGGCGGTGACGTTTTGGAGAGAGATGATGATAACGGTGATGAGGACGGCGACGGCAAGCGGCGTGACGGTCTGCAGATCATGGAACATGGCGCGCTGGATTTCGGAGTTGACCCTGGGTGGACCCACCTGGAATATTTCCTGGAATGCGCCTCTTAAGGGATGGATCATGGACTCGATGGTATGGGTGAATTCGGTGTTAAAGCGTTTGTCCTCGAAATCGCGCTGGATGGTGACGTTTACGGCGATAACCGTGCCGTCCGGGGACACCAGATTGCCGACGAGGAGGGGGTTGGTGAGAGCCGCCGCCAGGGCGGCCTTGGCCTCGGCATCCGTTCTTGGCGCGACCTCGAGGAGCGGTTTGATCTCAATAGCGCCGTCCATATTCCGGACGTGGATGACGCTGAAGACGCTTTCGACCCGTTCAACCGCTTTTAGTTCGGAGAGAGCGAGTGTAAGGTTTTCGATTTTATGGAGTTTATCCCTGGTGAAGAGATCGGGATCCCGGAAATAGATGATGGTGGTATTGTCGGACCCGAATGTCTGGACGGTCTGGTGGTAGGCGTCGCGCTGAGGGTCGCTGCCGGACATCAGGCTGTCGTAGCTCGTGTCGATCTGGAGCCGTTCGGCGCCGGTCATGCCGATGAAACTGAGGATGGCCAGAAGCAGGACGGAGATGATGCGGTGCCGGGCGCCGAAGGTAAGGATTTTTTCGACCATGTGTGTCAGGGGGATCCGGCGGCGGCCATGCGCGAGTTCAGCTTCAGAGCCGCCGGATCAGCGCGTGTGTTTGCCGGAGGTGATGTACCGGTGCTGGAAATTTTCTTCCGGGACGTCTTTGGGATCGAGTGACCGGTCTTCGATGAGGATTTCGGTTTTATGTTTTTCCTGGAAGTTATCCATGATGGTGGATTTTCCCCGCCAAACCGACCCTGAGACATTGACGAGATCGCCGACGGTCTGGCGTTTGATCAGCCTGTCATGCTTGTCATAGTATTCCGTCCGGACGGCCATAAAGGTGTCTTTGCGGATCCATACGACGCGTCGCTTGTACCCGCTTTCCTCCGCGACCACGGTATCGGTCGGGACGACCTCGACGACGTAAGCATCCGAACCATCCCCGGCGTCGTCCGCGAGCCGCGTGTAGCGGAATTTGTCACGGTCCTCCGACACGAGGTCCTCATAGGTGAAATCGGTGCTCATGAAATAATTTTTCTTGCTGCCCTTGGCGACCCGTTTGAGATTCTTGAAAGCAGGCATATACAGCCACTGGTCGTCCTCGCCACCCGGGTTCTGCCAGGTCAGAAGCGCGACGCCCTTGACACCTGGCGGGGTCAGAAAAACGACCAGATACTTGTACCGGTCGCCCGCTTCCTTGCGCGCGAACCGCCGGACGGTCCGGACCTCCTTGCTGCCGGCTTTATCGATGAGGGTCATGGTCTGGGCCTCGAATTCCGACGGGGATTCCTGCAATTCCTTGGCTTTGTCCACTATCTGCCGGCCCGTGAGGGAATCGGCCGATTTGGGTTTGGCCGCCTGCGCTTTAGCCGCGGGCGGCTGAACGGGTTCGGCGGGAGCGGCCTTATCGGCGCCCCAGGCCGGTGAGATTGCCAGAGAAAGGATGAGCACTCCAGAAGCCAGCTTCATAAGGGGCATATTTAGCTTTTTTCCGATGCCATTGCAACCGGATTGAGCGGATCGACCTGGGCGGGCGATGAGGCAAGACGGCGGAATGCGGAATTGGCGGACTGCGCAATTTTATTTGGCGTGAGGCCGATCAGATCGAGGAGGATACTCAGGCTGCCGGCTTCGATAAACCGGTCCGGGATGCCAAGCGTCAGGGCGTGTCCGACGTCGACGCCGTTTTTCGCCAGCAATTCGAGCACAGCAGATCCAAATCCTCCGGGCAGGGACCCTTCCTCCACGGTCACTACCAATCGGGCGTTGCGGGCTTCGCGAAGGATCAAGGATTCATCGAGAGGTTTGACGAATCGGGCGTTGATGACGGACGAGGAAATGCCGTCCGATTCCAGAAGGCGCGCGGCCTCCAGAGCGGGGCCGACCATGCTGCCGACCGCGACGAAGCAGATGTCGTCTCCCGCGCGGAGACGCTCGCCCCTGCCGAGTTCGATTGCCGAACGCGGGAGGTCAGCCAGTGCGGGATAAACCGATTCGGCGACGGCGCCGCGGGGATACCGGACGGCGGTTGGATGATCGGTGCAGGCGACCATGAACGCGATCATGGCCTCCAATTCTTTTCCATCGCGCGGGGCCATGAGGACCAAGTTGGGGATTTTACGCAGATAGGACAGGTCGAACACGCCATGATGGGTTGGGCCATCCTCCCCCACGAGACCGGCGCGATCGATGCAGAACATGACCGGCAGGTTCTGGAGGGCGACATCGTGAATGATCTGGTCAAAGGCTCTCTGGAGGAACGTGGAATAGATGGCGGCGACTGGCCGCATCCCTTCGAATGCCATGCCGGCGCATACCGTAACCGCATGTTCCTCCGATATGCCGACATCGAAGAACCTCGCCGGAAATTTTTCTCCGAAAGCCAAAAGACCGGTCCCTTCCGGCATGCCGCCGGTAACGGCGGTGATGAGCGGATTGGAATCGGCCAAGCGGCAGATGGTCTGGCCGAAAATCTTTGTGTATGACGTTTCCGCCGACTTTTTTTTGAGTTCGCCGGTCCGGACATCGAATGGAGTGGATGCATGCCAGCGGACGGGATCTTTTTCGGCCATGTCCATACCCTTGCCCTTCTGAGTGAGGACATGGACCAAGACCGGGCCCTGCATTTTAAAAATGTTGGGGAGGATATCGACCAATTCGAGGACGTTGTGACCATCGAGCGGCCCCACATACCGAAAGCCGAGGTCCTCAAAGAGCCGGCCGGGCACGAGCAGATGCCGGACGCTTTCTTCGACGTGTTTGAGTTTCTTCAGCATCTCCTCGCCGATTTTCGGGACGCTTCGGACCAATTTTTCGATTTCATTCCGGAGGTGATTGAACCGTGGATCGGAGAGGACCCTGCTGAGATACTTGGAGAGCGCGCCGACGGACGGCGAGATGCTCATTTTATTGTCATTGAGGATGACGACGATGTTGTCCTGAAGGTGACCCGCGTGGTTGAGGGCCTCGAATGCCATGCCGCTGGCGATCGAAGTGTCGCCGATGACGGCGACGACCCGGGACTTTTTGTTTTTCAGGCGTCTGGCGACCGCCACGCCGAGAGCGGCGGATATGGACGGGCCGCCATGGCCCGTGGTGAAGGGATCGTAGGGGCTTTCGGATGCGTTGACGAGCCCGCTGATGCCCTTGTATTCCCGGAACGTTTTCCGAAACGCGTCTTTTCGGCCGGTGAGGACTTTGTGCGGCTGGACCTGATGGCCGACATCCCAGACGAGGAAATCGTTGGGCGTGTCGAGGCAGTAGTGCAGGGCGATGGCCAGGTCGGTCACGCCCAGTCCCCCGCCGAGGTGGCCGCCTTTATCGGCCACGGTTTCAATGATCCAGTCCCGGACCTCCCGGGCAAGGAGCGGCAATTGTTCTTTAGAAAGTTTTCTCAGCTCCAGAGGCGTGTGAATCGAATCAAGCAAACGCGCCATTCGCGCCACCTTTCAGTCAGACGGCAAAATCATCATTCCCCCCGGAATCTATTGACCATAGGGCAGGCGAAGAATCAAGCTACGCGCTCCCGCCTCTGCCGCCGGCGGCGGGCGCCGCGCCGACGAGTCGGCGGATTCGTTCGGACCACTGTTTTTCCAGCCTTTTGGCGGACGCCACCTCAACGTCGAATTGCCGGGCGAGGGGCAAAAGCGGCCGGGTGTCCCGGTCGGATTTCTCACGCAGATTGCGGATTTCCACGTCATAGGCCTGTTGCTGTCTTTGGGCCTCCCTCAAATTTTTTGTTGCGGCGATTGAGGATAGAACCGCCTCTTTCAAAAGAGGCTCGCGTTCCGCAAAAGGCATGCTGTCTTCAAAAATAGCCAGTTCCCATTCCGCGCAGCCGGTGTCGATAAGCTGGTAATCGGCCAGATATCGAGTCAGAACGTTTATCTTTTCCGCGATTTGACAGGCCTGCACGGCGCATACCGGTGCTGTCAACACCAACAAAAATGGCCTCTTCCGGTTTTCCTGTGGGTGAATTTTCGAGGTTTTGAATCATAATACGCTGGAGCATAGTGAGATGAGACTGCCGATGACGCTGGAAAAGTTGTACAATCCACTTCATCATGAAAACCAAACGCACATTTGCGGAGTTGTACAGCTTCCCGGGATTTCGAGCCCAAGCCAAATTCAAGGGTGTATTCAGTGATCGACACACCCGAATCGTCGAACTTCGACGGATTCAAAAAAAACGACATGCTCCGTCTGCGGGAGGAGTTCACGGAGCTTTTACGATCACCGACGGCCGCTTTGAAGGAGGCCTTCTCTTCCGCCGGAAAATCAAATTGAATCGTCCAGCCCACATCCAGACCCGGCGCTCGGACCACGAGAGACTTATCGCCCAAGGACGCCCGGACATTTCCGTCCGTCCGTCGTCTGGGACGGTTCCATTCAATTCTGTCTCACGTCTTGATTTTTATTATTTATAGTTTATAATAAATCATAAACTATGAAGACGCAGACTCGAAGCAAAATATTGCAAATCATCCAGAAGAGCGGGGGCACGCGACCGAGCGAGTTGACGAGGGAACTGGGCATATCGCCTCAAGCAATCCACCGGCACTTGAGATACATGGTAGAGGCCGGCCAGATTGAACATCGAGGCCGTGGCCCGAAGACTCGCTATTACATTGCAGGAGCACCCCAGCTCGATCAAGCGCTACACTGGTGCGCTACGGTCGCCAATCCGGCAGAGAGCCCAAGGGAGAACCTTTGCGAGACGCGCGATGTATTCACGGCCAGACTCAGCCACCTTAGCGCCTTAACGAAAACGGGGCTCAAAGAGGAAGAGTTGCCGCTCGTTATATCGGTGGCGGGTGAGATCGGAAACAACTGCTTCGATCACAACCTGGGAAATTGGCGGGATGTCCCGGGGTGCTGGTTCGAGACACAATCCACGGCGGGACGGCTTTGGATCTGCATCGCAGACCGGGGACAAGGGGTCTTTCGATCCTTGAATCGAGTGGACCCATCGATCCCCGACGAACAGGCGGCCCTCATCACCGCCTTTGAGAAGACCCTATCCGGCCGATCACCGGAGAACAGGGGCAATGGATTGAAGTTTGTGAGGAATATCATCGTCGCGGATGCAAAGCGAGGGATTGCCTGTCGATCCGGAGCCGGCTTGGTGGAATACGGACCGCTCGGTCGGGATTGCCGGATCGAACTTGCCCGGTATCCCGACCCCCCCGTTGGCACGATGACACTGGTCCTCTGGGGATTGATATGAAGATAGATCTCAAACAGTACGGTGCCATCTTAACGTCGCGGCCGGCCGGCAGAGAGGCGGCTCTGGCCATGAAAACTCACGTCAAGCCGGCCGGCGGCGAAAAAATCGAACTTGATTTCGACGGCGTCGTTTCCGTAGGCCCTTCGTGGCTCGACGAGGTGTTGAGCGCACTAAGGCAGGATTACGGGCGAGATCGCGTCATTTGTCTTCCCACAAAGAACCTCTCGGTGATCGAGTCTCTAAAAGTGATTGACATCTAGTGCGGGGATCGTCGAAGGAGACGAAAATGCGAACACTCACCATTTTACCGACAACGATATCCGCGAGGGACTGGGGGCTGGCGGCGGCTGGGAAGGGCGCGGTGTTGGGCCCCGCGGCGCTCAACCGGACCCAGATGGTGCGGCAGGCATTTGAATCGGTTCACGGGGATCTGGTGTATCTGAGTGAGACCGAGAGTCTGGCGGTTCTGGCGCGGCTGGTGAGCGAATTCTACGCGGAGCGGCCTGGGGCAACGTACGCGGGGCTGAGGCACCGGTCAGGATTCTGGCGGAGTCTGCACCGTTTTTTAAATGAATGCCGGCTGGCGGGATTTTCGCGGGGTGAGCTTCCCGGCGTTCTGGGGTCGGGCGGTGTGGATACGGGCCGCGCGGAACTTCTGGGATCTCTTTACGACTCCTATCTTGATCGATTGGACCGGATGGGCGCGATTGACGCGGTAGGCGCGGAATGTCGCCTGGCGGACACGATCAGGGCCGACTACGGAAGGATTCCGCTTTTTTTCGACATCGACGCGGTGGAGATCCGCGGGATTTACGACATCAAGCCGTCGACCTTTGAATGGATTCTGGAATTGTCCCGCCACATCCCAACCACGGTTTTTCTGCCGCTGCCCAAGGATCATCCGCGGAGCATCCTGTGGCTGGAATGGACGTACCGGAAATTTGAGTATCTCGGGGAGGACGCGCCGGATGGGCTGACGATCCAATCGGAGGATCTGCAGCTAAACCGAGCGCTTGCGGATCTGTTGCCCCGCTGTTTTGTCCCTCGGGCCACGCTTCGCCAGAAGGGCCTGCCACCGTTTGAGAGCCCGATGCCGCTGCGGATACTGGAGGTGACCGATCCAGGCAAAGAGATCATGGAAGTGGCGCGGCGAGTCCGCCTGCGTCTGGAGGAGGGCGCGAAGCCGGAGCGGATAGCCGTGTTGTTTCGGCAACCCGAGACCTACCCGAACGCGCTGGAGGCTTTTGACGCGTTTGGGATACCGGTGGAAATATCCGCGGACCTGGAGGCGGCGTGGAGTGAGAGTGCCGATGTAGGCGAGATGCTGAGCATCGCGGCGCTGGCCGCGAACGGATGCGATCGGGAGGAATTGATCGGCTGGTTGGGCCGAACCCGGTGCGACCTGTCAGCATCGCTGAGTGACCCGGATCTAGGACGATTTCTGAGAGAAGGCCGGTTTATGAAGGGCCGGATGAAAAAAGTATCGGCGAGACTTCAAAAGGAGTGGGCGCGCCGGGGCATCGATCCGGCCCGGCAGGCGGCGATGTCCGCATCGATCGATGACCTGCTGTCGACGCTCCGGCGAATTGACCGATCTATGCCAGCCGGTCGGTATCTGGCCGAGCTGGAAACGGTGCTGGCGGAGACCGGATTATTCGGTTTGGACGCCGGCACGGCGCGGGCGCGGCCCGCACGTGGAGCGCCGGAGGCGCTGATCCGCGAGATTCTGGCGCGACTCCGGAAAGTGTTTGAAGGCTGGTCGGAGGAACTATCGCCGGGTGTATTATACGATTTGCTGTTGGCCGTTTGTCCGGCGGAACCATCCCGGGACCGTCGGGGCGGGGTTCGGCTGTTGGCGGCGCAGGACATAGCGGCCATCGAGGTGGATCACCTGTTTATAGTGGGGATGACCGCGGGATCGTTTCCCCAGGAGCCGAAGCAGGAGGTATTTTTAAAGGACTGGGAGCGGCGGGAGGTGAGCGCGGCCTATTCTAAAATCCACCGCGACCGATGGGGCCCCAGACTCGCGGGCCACCGTCCGTTTGACACCTCCCGGGAGGAACGCCTGCGGGAGAATTTTTTATTTTTCCTGTGTCTGGCGCAGCCCGTTCACAGTCTCACGCTCTCGTATCCCACCCTGGACATCTCGGGCCGGCCGGTTCCGTGTTCGCCGTACATCGATGAGCTGTACAAGCAGTTTGCGAGTCCGGATCTGCTGAAGGAAGGCCCCGAAGGTGACGCGAAACTGCCCGTGACGGATGACGAACGGGAAGCGATGGCGATGCGGGCAATCCGCCGAGGCGACCGGACAATCCTTGTTCCGGACCCGGACCGGATAGCGGCGCTTGCGTGGCGCGCGGATATCGAGACACGCCGTGAGCGCTTCTTTCTGGAGCGGGACCGGGCCATTCGGCCGAGTCTTGCGTTTGAATACACGGGCCGATTGACGATTCCGGGGCCGTTTTGGAAAAAGGAGAAGATGGCGGTGCGGGCGCTGGAGGCGTACGCGGGGTGTCCCTTCAGAGGATTTGCGGGTCAGTCGATGGGTCTGTCCCGGGTGGATTTGCCGGTGGAGGCTCTATCGGCGAAGGACATGGGATCTTTTTTGCACCGGTTTCTTGAATTGTTCTGGTCGGACCTGAAAAAACGTTACGATCAAAATCATTCGGACATTCAGGACATCCTCACCGTCGCCCGGGAAATATCCGCCGCCGCGATTCACCAGGCCGCCCGGGAGATGTCGGACCGTGGAGCGGAGGGAGCGTTATTCGAGGGGCAGAAGCGGGCGCTGATCCATTTTGTTGAATCCCTGCTCCAGCAGGAGGAGGCTCATCTGGCCGGAGGATACTGGCCGGAGATGATTGAGGCGGGCATCGATCTGGAGGTGGACGAAGGCGGCGCGCGGGACGTGATGCCGCTGCGATTCCAGGGGAAAATCGACCGGATGGACCGGCATCCGGACGGGCGAGTACGGATCATCGATTACAAAATGACCGATCCCGGGACGCTCCGATCCAAAAAAAATCAAATCGGCCGAACCGCCATCCAGCTTCCCGTCTACGCGCATGCCCTTGCTCGGAAGCTTGGGCTTTCTTCGAGCAATGAAATCGTGCTGACGTACATGTCTATCCGCACAGCCGTGCGGGAGTGGAACGCCTGGGAGGGAACCGTGAGCGAGTTGGCCGCGCTCTGCCGGCCCGATCAACTGCTCGACCCGATCCGGAGCGGCCGGTTTGACGTGACTCCGGAAGACGAGACGCTGTGTCGAGGGTGCGAGTTTCGAAGGGCCTGCCGTGTGCAGGAAGTGCTGGGCGCTGTCGACGCGGAGCGGGAGGAGGAATGAGCATGGGCGTTTCGGTCGAAGGAGGCGCTGATCCAGCGCATGGAAAATTGTCTGTGAGTTTGAATCCGGAACAGCAGCGGGTGCTGGACCACCGGGACAATCTGTGTCTGTCGGCCGGCGCGGGGAGCGGCAAGACGAGGACGCTAGTGGAGAAATACATCCAGTTGTTGATCGAGTATGACCGGATGCCCGCTGAAATTCTGGCGATCACGTTCACCGAGAAGGCCGCGGCGGAAATGCAGGTCCGGATCCGCAAGCAGCTTAGAGAAAGAATATCCGCAGTCGACGACGATCCCGCCGGCGTCGGAGACGCCGGCACTGGGGGCGCCGGAGGCGCTGATCCGGACCAATGCCGGCGTCTGGAGGAACAGTTGATGACGCTGGGCGGCGGCTGGATATCGACGATCCATTCCCTGGGCGCGCGGATTCTGAGGGAGCACCCGGCGGAGGCGGGGATCGACCCGGGCTTTGAGATGCTGCCGGAACAGGAATCGGACATGCTGTGGGAATCGGCGGCGATGGCGGGCATAGTAGAGCAGGCGGAGCGGGACATGCGGGTGGGGGAATTGAGCCTGCGGCTGGGCCTGGGCGCGGGCGGCCGGGGTCGAAGCCTCACCGACGTTCTGCTTTCCATCAAGTCCCAACTGGAGTCGATGGGCCGCCGGCCGGAGGATCTGGAGCCGCCCGACGGCGGCGGCCGAGTTGATCCAGCCGATCTTAGCCGGGCGCTGCGGCAGATATGCGACGTGCCCGGGCCCGGCCTGACACTTCAGAAAAAAATTCCCGTGTGGGAAGCCGTGGTCCACCGGCTGGCGGAACCGAATCTCACGCCGGAACGGGTTCTTCGAACACTCGCCGCGGCCGGGTGGGACGAGACCCTCGGGCGGCTAAAACCGGGCGGCCCGCTCAAGAAATCGGAAAAGGAATTGTACCAGTGGGTGGAATCCGCAGGATCGGCGTTGGCCGAATCGGCTGCCGGGGATCTGGAACGAGACCATGTGTCGACCCTGATGAGGCTTCTGTCCGCGATGTGGCGTCGTGCGGAGCAGGAAAAGGGCCGGCGGCGAGTTCTGGATTTTGCCGATCTGGAGATCAAGACGCTGGATTTGTTGGAGCGGCATCCGGAGATCAGCGCGTCGTATCAGGAGAGGTTCAAGCACATTCTGGTGGACGAATATCAGGACGTGAACATCGTCCAGGCGAGGATCATCCGGGCGCTCGCCGGCGTCGGGGACGCCGGCACTGGGGGCCGCGGAGCGGCTGATCCGGCCGGCGAGCGGCCACACGCGCTGTTTGCGGTGGGAGATCCGAAACAATCGATCTACCGGTTTCGCGGAGCGGACGTTGAGCAATTTCAAAGGCTATGGAAGGACATGGCCGACCGGCAAGCGGCGTTTGAGCTGAAGAAGAACTACCGGAGTCATCCGAAGCTGGTGGATGCGGTCAACGCATTTTTTGACGGCCATGTGTTTCAGGGCAATCCGCCGGTGGAGATGGAGGCGGCTCTAGCCGCGCGCGGAGCGGCTGATCCGGCCGGCGTCGGAGACGCCGGCACTTGGGGCCGCGGAG
>CAZHRJ010000042.1:0-20747 GCA_964534765.1 uncultured bacterium | reverse complement strand
CGGCCATGCGCTTTTGTCGAAGCCGATAACCGAAACTCTCTTTTGCCAGTCGTTTCATTTCCGTTTCAAGACCTGCGTCGAGAATCAAATTTCATCAACCCCGATTTTACGCCGTCTTTGGCGTTCAACTACACAAAAATGAGAAGAGGCTTGACCGAGACTCACAATTATTGTGATATTCCGGCGCACTTAAGTCAAGGATGAATTCGGCGGAAAAAATAGATCGCACACTTGACACGATTTCAAAAAACGACCGGAAAGCCGGTACGAGATGGTGATCAATTGGTGACGTGGCGCTACAACGCCGAGGGGGTTTTTTTGTGTTTAGCCTCCAAGAAATCTCCGCATCAGCTCGGCGTAAACTCAGCGCCTCGGCGGTAAAGTCTTATTTTCTTCTGATCCACTCCACCGAATTCAAAACATCCTTCCGGGTCAGCCATCCACGCCGCGCGGCCCACACGCCGTAGCGCATGTCGTCGAGTCCTTCCGGTCGGTGCGCGTCCGGGTTGATGCTGATCTTGACGCCCATCTCCGCCGCGCGCTTGGCGTGAGCTGGATCGATGTCCAGTCGCTGCGGATTGGCATTCAACTCGATCGCCTTCCCCTTTTCCGCGGCGCACCGTAAAACCTCATCCCAGCCAAATTCATATCCCTGGCGCGTCAGAAGCAGCCGGCCGGTGGGATGCGCCAGGATGTCGACCTCCGGGTGAGTCAGCGCCCGGCAGATCCGGCGTGTCATCTCATCCGGTTTCATCCCGAAATGACTGTGAACCGCCGCGATGACCACGTCGAGTTTGGAAAGAAGATCATCGCCGTAATCCAGTGACCCGTCCGGCAGGATGTCCACTTCGCTCCCGGTCAGAATCCGAATACCGGGGTTCTTTTTGTTCATGGTTCCGATCTCCCCCATCTGCTTCTGTAACCGGTCCGTTGACAGGCCATTCGCGTAAGTCGATGTCTTCGAATGATCGGTGATCGCGATATATCGATACCCGCGCCGCCCGGCCTCCTGAACCATCGTCTCCAGCGGGGCAAGTCCGTCGCTCCAGTTCGTGTGGACGTGCAGAACTCCCGCGATGTCCGATTCGCTGACTAACTTCGGCAAGGCCCCATCTCCGGCCGCCAAAATCTCCCCGCGATCCTCTCGAAGTTCCGGAGGGATAAAATCCAGGCCAAAAATTTTGAAAAAGGCCGCCTCGTCCTTCGCCGCTATCCGTTTCGTTCCCTTGAATACCCCGTACTCGCTGATCTTCATGCCGCGCTCCTTCGCAAGGCTCCGCATGGCGATGTTGTGGGCCTTCGACCCGGTGAAATGGTGCAGGGCATAGGGAAACTCGTCGTCACTGACCACGCGCAAATCCACCTGGATTTTCCCGCCGATCCGCACGCTCGTTTTCGTATCCCCGCGGCCGATCACATCGCTGATCCCCTCCATCCCCAGAAAGACCTCCGAGACGTCGCCCGGACGTTTCGAACTGACCAGGATGTCGATGTCCTTCACGATCTTTTTCCGACGCCGAATCGACCCCGCCGCCTCGATCCTTTGGACTAGCTTGCTTTTCTTTAGATGCCGGATAACCCTCTCGGCAATCGGCAGAACCTCCGCCAGCAGATGCTGGTCCTTGAACGTCGCCAGCATCCGGATGCCATCCAGTATCTTCGCCTGCGACCGCTCCCCGAATCCCTCCAGGTCGACCAGACGGTTCTGCTCGCAGGCATCCTGCAGGGCGGCGATGGATTCGATCTTGAGCTTTTCAAAAAGTAATTTGGCCCGTTTCGGGCCCAGAGACGGGATGCGAAGCATGTCGACGAGGCCCGGCGGAATTTTGGATCGCAGTTCATCCGCGTAGGGGAGTTTCCCTGTTGAGCAATACATCCGGATTTTCTCCGCGATGGCTTTGCCGATCCCCGGAATTTCCTGCAACTGCTTCTCGTCCAGCTCGGCCATCCGGCCCGACTGCGACGCCACCGCCCGCGCGGCGTTTTCGTACGCACGGACCTTGAAGATGTTCTCCCCCAGGAGATCGAGATACACGCCTATTTCAGAGAGCAGATCCGATATCTGGCTGTTTTCCATGTCCCGCACATCTTAAATGGGCGGCCCAAAAATGGCAATTCGGTTGCGTATCCGGGCGGCCTCGTTTAAGGTTCTGCCGATGACAGAAGAGAAACGGTCGCTGTGGCCAAAATTCTGTGCGGTAGTCTTTATGCTGGCCTTTTTTTTCCAATCCTTCACGGCCATGCAAATGGAGTCGGACACCTGGGACGAGGGTCTGGCGATCGCTTCGGATGTCCTCAGACTGTTTCAAAATTCCTGGGTCGTCGCCGATTATGCCCCGCCGCTCCACACCTGGCTTAATGCCCCCGGCCTCCGGTTGCTTAATCCCTCCATTCCGCCGATGAGCGCGCTTGGCCGCGGCGAGTCCTACTTCGGCGCCGCTTTGTTGTACCGGTACAACGACGCATCGGCTTTACTTTTCGTTTGTCGTTTGTCCGTACTTCTTGTGTCCTGCGGTATGGGATGGATTCTCTACCGGTGGGCCTCCCGTCTGGGATCACCCGCGTGCGGCGCGTTCGCCGTGTTTTTGATGGCGGTTGAACCGAATCTTCTGACCCACAGCCGGCTGGCGACGTGGGATATGCTCTGCACCGCCACCCTGTTCGCGGCCTCGTATGCCGTCTGGTCCTGGCTTCAAAAACCGTCCTGGGGACGCGCTGTCTGGTCCGGGTTGGCGGTCGGCCTTGCCCTCATTTCAAAGTATACCGCGCTCCTTCTTCTGCCGATCCTCATCGTATTCATCATATCGGCGCGCGGGCACAGACTCGGTTTCCATTTCGTCATCATGTCGGCCCTGGCCTTGGCGGTCGTCTGGATAAGTTACTGGCCGGATCGGGATCCGTTCCATTATGTCCGGGGATTGGCCCAAGTCTACCAGATGGGTGTGCCGGCCACCGGGGGGCATTATCTCTACTACGTGATGGGTACGGTCTACGACGCGCCTCAAAAAATCTATTACCTCATGACGTTTTTGCTGAAAACGCCGATCCCCCTCCTGATTCTTTTTTTCGGATCCCTGATCTTCAGATCACGGCTGGAGATCAAGTGGCGTGATCTCGCGTTTGTCACGCTGCCGATCGGTGTTCTGTCTCTGTCGGCCGCGTTTGACACTTACAATTTTTGTCTGCGGCGCGTCCTGCCGGTTTATCCGTTCGTCATCCTTCTTGCGGCCCAGACGGTCCGGATTGTACGGCGCCAAATTCCCGGCGCCGCCTTTATTTGGAGGCTGGGGGTCGTTCTGCTCGGATCGATGGCGGGATGGCTGGCGATGTCGGCCGTCTGCATTTTTCCGTACCATCTCTCCTATTTCAACGAATCCGTTGGAGGCCCATCCCGCGGTATTCACTATCTGGATGAATGCAATGTCGACTGGGGACAGGGCCTGCCGCGCCTTGCGACGTACATGGGCAAAAAGAAAATCTCGGAAGTTCGAATGGGCGCGGAAGATGCCGGCCCATTCGACCGGCCGCTCTATTATGGCGTCACCTATCACGTTCTATCGAATGAGGAATATCGGACGCCGTTGCCGGCTGTCTACGCCTTCAGCGCTCACCGGCTGGTCTGGCTGAAAAAACGGGCCTACCAGACAGGCGATACTCAGCTGGATTGGATGACGCGCTTTAAACCAACCGGACACATCGGCCACTCCATCTACCTGTTCGATTTTCGTTCACTATAGATCGGCCCAACGCTTAGCCTTTGATCACGCACACAGGCCTAAGCCGCGCCACCCGCCGCGCCAGACCGTTCGCACAGACGGCGTCCACCACCTGCTCGATGTCCTTGTATGCCTCCGGCGCCTCCTCGGCAATTCCGCCCTTTGACCCGCCGCGGACTTCGATGCCCCTGGCCCGAAGATCCACGAGGAGGCGGCTGACGTTGACCCGGTTCTTGGCGGCGGTCCGCGACAGGACCCGGCCGGCGCCGTGACAGACTGTGGAATAACTTTTCTCCGATTCCGCCGTTCCCACCAGGAGATAGGACGCCGTTCCCATGTCTCCGGGAATGATGACGGGCTGACCGTCAAACGCGCGCGTCGCGCCTTTTCGGTGAACCAGAAGTTTCCGGATACCCGGCGCGACGGTGGAGCGCGCGGCGTAGGATTCTTCCTTGGCGATGTTGTGCGCGACATCGTAGACGAGCCTCAGTCCCAGCGTCGCGCTGGTTCCTCCGAAAAAGTTTTCCAGAACGGTCCGAACCAGATGCATCAGCACCTGTCGGTTGGCAAACGCGTAATTCGCCGCCGCACGCATCGCAGCCAGATAGGCCTTCCCGGGATCGCTTCGCACCGGCAGGGGCGATAACTGGGCGTCCGCGACGGTGATCCCGAACTGGGGCAGCATCTTTCGGGACATTTTCCAGAATTCGTCGGACACCTGATACCCCAGGCCCCTCGACCCCGAATGAATCATGACCGCCAGCATCCCATCGCCTATTCCCCAGCTTCCCGCGAGATGGCCGTCAAACACGGTGTCCACTCGCTGGACCTCCAGAAAATGATTCCCGGCGCCCATCGTCCCGCATTGCGTCTCCCCGCGCTTCTTCGCCGCCGCCGATACCGCATCCGCATCCGCGCCGGCCAGCCCGCCTCCATCCTCGATCCTCGCCAGATCGGCCGCATCGCCATAGCCCCTTTCAACCACCGCCGCCGCGCCACGTTCCAGTACCCTATCCAGGGATTTCCCGGTCAGTCTCACGTCCCCGCCTACACCCAGTCCGCTTGGCACGGTCCGGTAAATGTCCTCCGCGAGCGCCCGCCGGTTTTTCTCGTCAAGTTCCGCCGCCGGAATACGGGTCGCCATCAGTCTCACCCCGCAGTTGATGTCCGCGCCTACTCCGCCGGGACTTACCCAACCGTCCTCGGCGCTAAACGCCGCAACCGCGCCGATCGGAAACCCGTATCCGAAATGGGCGTCCGGCATGAGATGCACCGGATCACTGACATCCGGCATCGACGCCACGTTCACGATCTGCGCGTAGGTCTTGTCCGCCCGGATCGCCGCCAGGATCCCTTCCGTCGCGTAGACTTCCACGTCCACGCGCATCCCGGGAATCTCGGTCCGCCGGATTCGATAGTGGTGAAGACCCACGGGCTCGAATGTCGGTTCTTTCATGATCAGACGTCAACAATATAATGGAGCTGGGTTTTCTCCAGACTATAGAAGGCTCGAAGGTCATGATACGTCACGGCCTTGATCTCGGTCTCCGGCCTGATGCCCAGTTCGTCCACCGACTGGAGATAGACTTCTCCCTCCAGCCGGCTTTCCCGGAAAAATACGCGGATCCGCCACCCGCTCGCCGCCCGACGGTCTTGTGTGTGGCGGTCCAGATGCCAGGAAAGCCAGGCATGCAGAAGATCCGCCAGAGTCTTCTCCTGTAAACTCAGTTTCGTCGTGAGACCTGCGCCGCCTCGCCGAAATAATTCAGCCGCGGCATGGCCAAACAGTATCTCGTACATCGCGCGCGCCGCGTCACAGAATGCCTCTTCAGCCGTGAAGGCATGGATCTCAACGCCGTAATCCGCCGTGTGGTCGGTGAACCGATAGGTCATGGATGAAGTATATCAAAAAAAGGTGGAGCGAGCGGCTGCCGCTGCCGCCCGCTCCAATAGTTCGGATAACAGGGTAAAGGGAGGGAACCTTTGACCGCTATGTTTCTTCCATCGGCCACAAGATCCGAAAACTTGAGTTATCCACATCCTCTGACGCAAACTTTTTTTCACTTTTCCACTCGCTTGTAGTTTCCTCATTTCCCTGATAGCACTTTCCCCGATGAAATCAAAGTCTATCCCCGTCCTGGACTTGAACGCGCAGGACCGGCCTGCCCGGAAGGCCATATTCAAGGCCGTGCGGGAGGCGATCCTCCAAAATGCGTTTGTCCTGGCGCCGGTTGTGGGCCAGTTCGAACAGGCATTCGCCAAGTGGGTGGGCCGGAAGGAATCGGTCGGGGTTAATTCAGGCACGGCGGCCTTGTTCCTGGCATTGAAAGCCATGGGTGTGGGTCCGGGTGACGAGGTGATCACGACACCGTTCACGTTTATCGCGACACTCGAGGCCGTGACGGATACCGGCGCCAAACCGGTACTGGTCGACATTGATCCTGGAACCTTCTGCATCTCTCCAGCGGCCATCCAGCGGGCCATCACGCCCAGAACTCGCGTCATCCTTCCCGTTCATCTGTACGGACACCCCGCGGACATGGATCAGGTGTCCGCTCTGGCGCAGAAATCCGGCGCAAAAATTTTGGAGGATGCCGCTCAAGCTCATGGAGCCTCATGGGGCGGAAAAAAGGTTGGAACATTTGGCGTTGCCGCCGCATTCAGTTTTTATCCTGGAAAAAATCTCGGCGCCTACGGCGACGCCGGCGCTGTCGTCACCGATGACCTTGAAATGGTCAACCGCCTGAAACTCTTGCGAAACCATGGCCGCCATACCAAATATGTTCATGAAATCGAAGGCTTCAACGAACGGATGGACGGAATCCAGGCCGCTGTCCTGCTCGCCAAACTCCCTTTCCTGGATCGCTGGGTTCGGCAAAGACAGTCGCTGGCTGAAAAATATTCAAGGGCGTTTAGGTGTGATGAATTGAATAAGGCTGGGGTCACAGCGCCATTTGTTCATCCTAAGGCCAAACACGCCTTCCACTTATACGTTTTGAGAGTTAAAGAAAGAGAGAGGTTTCAAACCAGACTAAAAGAGCTGGGCGTTGATTCCGCAGTTCATTATCCCCTGCCTCTCCACCTGCAGCCCTGCTTTTCCCGTCTCGCATTCAAAAAAGGTGATTTCCAGGAGTCCGAGCAGGCTGCCGAGGAAGTCCTCTCCATTCCGCTCTACCCAGGCATGACAAAAACTCAGCACGAGAAAGTTATTCGGGCTGTATTTAAGGCCTCCGCCAAGAACTAATTAACACCCATTCTGAGTAACTTGTTGAAAAGTGTGGATTACTGTAAAGGCCCTCCCAATGAATTATTTATAATATACTGACAATCAGTATATTAGAGAATCAACAAAATCGGTGGAAAACTTGATTTCTGTCCTCTAATGTGACATACTCCTGCGAAGCATAAAAGAGTTCACGGTGTGAGTACCCCGGGTGTCAGGGAGGATGTCAGGTTTTGGAATTGGGTCCAAAACCTGATGCAGGGAAGCGGTAGCGGGGTGGTTGCCTGTAAGCTCGGATGGGCGAACTCTCCAGCCGTAGGTATTATCCATAATATTATTTGAGAGGACCCGACGACAGTCGGAACAAAAAAAGGAAACGCTGACCCGGAAAACTGAAATGAGCCAAGTTCGGAAATCAAGTCGGACGAAGTTCGGTCAGTGGCGGTTGTCGGCATAGTTTGATCTGCCCATATTTCCCCCTCTCGAAGGTGCCCATTCTTCTGGAATGGGCACCTCTTTTTTTTGTGCGCCCGCCAGGGCGCACCCATTAATCGTACAGGACTCAATAAAATAATCCACGCCTTGCCCCGCATATTTCTTCTGCGCTACAATCGTACCGATGACAACTTTTCGGATTCGTCCCGGTATTCTGGCCGGTACGTGGTATCCCAACGATCGCATCGAACTGAGACAGTCCATCGAGGTGATGCTGGCTCGCGCTGAACTGCAATTCGGATCTCGCCGACGCGATCCCAATCGGCTGCAGGCTCTGATCCTGCCGCACGCGGGACATCGATACAGCGGCAAGACCTGTGCGATGGGAGTGTGCGCCGCCCGGGGAGGCCGATTCTCCAAAATTTTTCTGCTGGGGCCAAGTCACCGCGCCCCGGTGTCCGGCGCTGTTCTGTCGGACGCCACGCATTTCGAAACGCCCCTGGGCGCCATCCCTGTCGATCTCGATACGGTCCGGCAACTTCAGGCGGCGGGATTGCCGGTGTCCGGAACTGTTCATGCGCGCGAACATTCCCTGGAAATTATTCTGCCCTTTCTCCAGATCGCATTCCCTCAGTCCACCATTGTCCCGATCCTCATCGGGTCATTGACCGAGACGGCCTGCGCGGATCTCGCCGGCCGGATCAAACCCTGTATCGGGGATCGGTCTCTGGTCATCGCCAGTTCCGATTTCGTTCATTACGGCGCGGATTTCAATTACCTTCCGCCGGTCGGCCCGGATGTCCGGGCGGGAGTAAGGAAAATCGATGAAGGCGCGGTTGACTGCATCCGGCGGATTCGCGGCGCGGATCTGCTGGCCTATCAACGCTCAACCGGCGCCACCATTTGCGGGATCCTGCCGATCGCGGTCCTGCTGGACATTTTTTCCGCCGGATCGGCCGAGGTAGAATTACTCGATTACAGTCAGAGCGCCGATGTCAGCGATGATACCGATCACATGGTCAGCTATGCCGCGATCGCGTTGTACCGGATATGATGGAGCCTTTCGAAGTGAGCCGGGCGGATCAGGCGGCCCTCCGGAATCTGGCGGTCCATGCCGTCCGATCGGCGTCGGCGGGATTGTCATCCCAGCCGCCCGATGACATTCCGGTCTCGTCCGCCGTTCTTTGCGGCCTCGGCGCTGCGTTTGTCACCCTCAGAAAGTCCGGCAATCTTCGGGGCTGTATCGGAACGCTGCGGTTCGAACAGCCTCTCTGGAAATCGGTTTGGGATTCCGCCTGGTCCGCGGCGCGGGAGGATCCGCGCTTTGCGCCGGTATCGGCGGATGAGGTGGCCGGCCTGGACATTGAAATATCGGTTCTGTCGCCATTACGGGAGATCGCGGCTCCGGACCAATTCAGCCCCGGCGATCACGGCATCGTGATTGAGAGGGCCGGCCGGCGCGGCGTGTTTTTGCCGAAAGTCGCGGAAGAAATGGGTTGGGACCGGGACCAGACCCTGTCGGCGCTATGCAAAAAAGCCGGATTGCCGGTCAACGCCTGGCAGCAACCGGACTCGCGATTCTGGATCTTTTCGGCCTGCTCCTTCGGCCGTCCGCCGTGCGGGCCAAACTCGGAACCCCGCTCGGCGCCCGGCTTGTAGCCGCGACCACCCAAAGATATGATCCCGCAAATGGATCCCCAACAGACCCGGCTGGTCTTGCTGGCCGGCGGAGTGGGCGCCGCCAAATTTGTGTCCGGACTGGTTCAGACGCACGATCCGGATCGGATCGTGATTATCAGCAATACCGGCGACGATATCGACCGGCATGGTCTATGGATCAGCCCGGATGTCGACACCATGCTCTACACCCTGGCCGGCATCGTCGATCCGGTCCGCGGATGGGGCATCCAGGGCGACACGTTTGAGACTCTCTCCGCTCTTGCCAGATCCGGCGAGGAAACCTGGTTTCAACTCGGCGACCGGGACCTGGCAACCCACCTGATACGCACCGACCTCCGGGGAAAGGACTGGACAGCGACGCAAATCACGAAAGTGCTGGCCGATCGCTTGAAGGTCAAAGTGCGTGTGATGCCGATGAGCAACGATCGGGTGATGACGGAAGTCCGCACGCCGCGGGGATGGGTATCCTTTCAGGAATATTTTGTGAAAGAGGATTGCCGGCCGGAGCCCTTGGATGTGGCGTTTCGAGGTTCGGAAAGAAGCGCCGCCACGCGTGAGGTCTTGGACGCCCTGCGTATGGCAGACGCGGTCGTCATCTGCCCCAGTAATCCCATCGCCAGCATTGGACCCATTCTGTCTGTGCCCGGAATTCGGGAATTCTTGAAACCCCTGACTGTCCCGCGCATCGCCATTTGCCCCCTGGTTGGCGGGAAGTCTCTCAAGGGACCCAGCGACCGGATGATGAAGGCCGGAGGATTCGCTCCGGACGTCTCAGGCGTCGCCCGGTATTATCATGGTCTGATTGACGCACTCGTGATTGATTCGGTTGATTCGGACTTCGCGCCGGATCTCAGGCGGGAAGGTCTCGCCGTCCTGGTGACCGATACCGTGATGGATTCCGCGGAACGAAAGCGATCCCTGGCAAAAAAAATTCAGGAATGGGTTGTTACTCTCCATGACCAACATCGTCATCCCCGTCAAGAACCCGTCCACCGCTAAACAGCGGCTTGGCGATCTGCTGACGCAAGACCAGCGCCACGATCTGGCCCTGGCGCTTTTTTCGCACGTCCTGGCGACGGTCCGATCGATCCACACCCCGCTCGGGTGTCTGGTTGTCACGGATTCTGATGAGGTGGCGCATCTCGCCGCCGAATCGGGATCGGAGGTCCTCAGGGAGCCCCGGGCGGTCAGCGAAACCATCGCCGTGGATACGGCAACGCGCTGGTCCTGCTCCCGGGGGTTCGACCGGCAGATGGTCATTCCGGCCGACCTGCCATGGGTGACGGCCGGGGATCTGGAGGAGTTCCTCGATCTGCCGGAGGTGGGGCCGTCAGTGGTTCTGTGCCCCGCTACCGGAGATGACGGAACGAATGTGGTGTTGACCTCACCGCCGGATGCTCTGACGTTCCGATTCGGCGCGCGGAGTTTCCCCGATTATGTGGACCAGACCCGGCGCAGGCTCCTTCCCCTGCGCATCATCCGAAACTCACGCCTCGCGCTGGATCTTGATACGCCGGATGATCTGAAAACCTTTCTGGATCTCGCCGTCGATTGCCCCGTTTATCAGATGCTTCGGGGCTGGAATGTCCGGCGGCACGTGCCGGTTGCCTGATCCGATCCTGATTCAAACGTCTCGATGAAATGACAATCCAAATTCATCCACTCCGCGGCTTTCCCCTGGTCCGCCCGGGAGATGACCTCGTTTCCCTGATTCTCCAATCCCTCGATCATTCTGCGATCAGCCTTCAGGCCGCGGATATTCTCGTGGTGACTCAGAAGATCGTTTCCAAAGCCGAAGGATGCTATGTCAAACTTGACGAGGTGTCGCCTTCCGATAAGACCCTCGATCTTGCCGGGCGGCTTGGACTGCATCCGAAACGGGTCGAAGTCATTCTGCGGGAAAGCCGCCGCGTGATTCGCGCTCAGGTCTCACCCGGACTGGGTCGCGGGGTGCTCATTTGTGAAACACATCACGGATTCGTCTGCGCCAATGCGGGCGTCGATGAATCCAATCTATCCGAATCGGACTCGGTCCTGGCCTTGCCGCGCGACCCGGACGCCAGCGCCGGGCGAATCCGGTCGGGCCTTCTGGACCGCACCGGGATGGCCGTGGGGGTTGTCGTCTCGGATTCGTTTGGCCGGCCCTGGAGACGCGGGCTTGTTAACGTGGCGATCGGCCTGTCGGGAATATCGAGCCTGGTTGATTATCAGGGGAAAAAAGACTACGGTGGCAGGAGCCTTGCGGTGACACAGCTGGCGGTCGCGGATGAGGTCGCGGCCGCCGCGGGAATGGCCATGGGAAAGCTGGAACTGATTCCGGCCGCGCTGGTCCGGGGGGTCGCCATCCAGTCCGACTCCGGCCGGGCCGCGGAGTTGATCCGGCCTGCGTCGGAGGATTTTTTCAGGGAATAACAATCAGGAGGAACAGATGAAAATCGCCATTGTTGGAGGAACGGGAAAGGAAGGGTCGGGCCTGGCGGTTCGATGGGCGCGTGCCGGGATCAATGTCGTGATCGGATCACGGGACGAACATAAGGCCAAACAGGTCTCGGCCGATTTGAATCGCCACCATCAGGGACCCGCCATCATCGGCATGAATAATCCCGCCGCCGCCAGGGCCGCCGAACAGTTGGTGGTGCTGACCGTACCCTATTCCGCGCACAAACCGACCCTGGGTGATATTCGGGATGCGCTTGCCGGAAAAATCCTGGTGGATGTGACGGTGCCGCTTGATCCCAAAAATCCCAAACGGGTGATCATGCCGTCGGAGGGATCAGCCGCGGAGGAGGCCGGGATGATCCTGGGTCCAGAGGTCAAAGTGGTTGCCGCGCTTCAAAACGTTTCCTCCGGGTCACTCCATCTCTACGATCACCCGATTCACTGCGACATCCTGGTCTGTGGAAATGATCCCGCCGCCAAACAGCTGACCATCGCGCTCATGGAAAAACTCGGGGTACGGGCGCTTGACGCGGGCTCCGCCGAAAGCGCTCGCGCGGTGGAAGCGATGACGGCGGTCCTGATCGGGTTGAACATCAAATACAAACTCAAACACGCCGGCCTGAAGATATGGGAGGGCGATTAGGGAGTGTAACCCCCGGCGGCCAGATCCGAAAAAATCCGGGATTGCTGCTCAGTTCGCGCAACCAAAAGCGGGTAGTCGGGAGGATCGTGGTCGTCGTATCGTTCGAGGATTTCGTATAAGGTATTCCTCCGCGCCGGCCGCCGGCCGATGGCTCGGATCAGCCGGCACATTTCCATCGGCGTGATTTCCTGACCGAAAGGCGCTCCGGCCGCTCGGGAAATCGTCTCGTTCATCAGGGTACCGCCAAAATCGTTGGCGCCGGCATTTCTCAGAAGATACTGGGCCAGGGGCGGGCCCATCTTGACCCAGGACACCTGAATCCGGTCGATCCAGCCGTTCAGAAACAACCTCGATACCGCGTGAACTTTGATGTTTTCCTCCCTCGTCGGCCCCGGCCTGGCGACGCCGCTGAAATAGAGCGGCGCGTCCCAGTGGATAAATCCCAGCGGCACAAATTCCGTGAATCCTCCCGTCTCTTTTTGTATGTCCCGGATCGTGTTCAAATGCCCGGCCCAATGGCGCGGCTCGTCAATGTGCCCGTACATCATGGTCGCGGTCGATCGTAAACCCAGCCGGTGGGCGGTTTTGATGGTGTCAACCCATTCCTCGGCCGACAACTTGTCACGGGTCAGCTGCCGGCGGATGTCGACATCCAGGATCTCCGCGGCCGTGCCCGGCAGAGTGTCCAGGCCGGTGTCCTTGAGCATGAGCAGAAAATCCCGTCGACTGATTCCCATTTTTTCCGCGCCGTATTTTATTTCAAACGGAGAAAACGCGTGAATGTGAATACCCGGTACACGCGCCTTGATCACCGACACGATGTCCCGGTAATGCGTCCCCTCAATGGCCGGATGCAGTCCCCCCTGGATGCATACCTCCGTCGCGCCCCTCGACCAGGCCTCCTCCGCCCGGCGGGCGATTTCTTCAAGTGACAGCACTTCCGCATCCGGATCGTCCCTGCGTTTGGCAAAACCGCAGAACCGGCATCCGGTGTAACACACGTTCGTGAAGTTGATGTTCCGGACAATGACGAATGTGACCGTGTCGCCGTTTTTTCTCCGCCGAACCTCGTCCGCCGTTTTGCAGACGGCCACCAGATCCTTTCCTCGCGCCTCAAAGAGCGTCAGGGCGTCCGCTGTCGACAACTCCCGGTCCGTCAGGGCCTTTTCCAGAATCCGGTTGATGGCGGAACAGGCCGATCCGAGAGCGGACTCAAGATCCTGCACCGCCGCATCCGGGACATCCGCCACCAGCGCATCGGTCATGACGGACACTGATCCGCCGCCAATCCGTCCGGCCCTGCAAGAGACTCGACCGTCGGCCGGATTTCAGGCGACAAAAAGATATGAGTGCCGGTCAGATGCCGGGGATAAACAGCCAGCCGTTCCCGAAGTCGACAGCCGTGGGATTCGGTGATCCGCCGAAGGTCCGGGATGCGCGGCCACGCTTTTTCGGGATTGATATGGTCCGGCGTCACCGGCGATATGCCGCCCCAGTCGTTGATTCCCGCGTCGATGTATCGGCCGAATTCGTCCGGCTGAAGATTCGGCGGGGCCTGGACGCTGATCTCTGACGATAGAATGAGACGCGCCGCGGCGATCGTACGGAGCATATCCGTCAGCCCGGGTTCGGGCCGGGCGGACATTTTGACGGCCGGTTTTGCCCGAAAATTCTGGATGATGACCTCTTGAATGTGCCCGTACTCCCGATTCAGCGATTCTATCGCCTGCAGTGAATCCATTCGCTCCTCCCACGTCTCTCCAATACCGATGAGTATCCCCGTCGTGAACGGGACGTTCAACCGGCCGGCGGTCTCAATCGTCCGGAGCCGGGCCTCCGGGATTTTGTCCGGGCAGAGGTAATGGGCCTGGCCCTTTTCCATCAGCCGGGCGCTTGTGCTTTCAAGCATCATTCCCATGCCGGCGGTGACCGGCCGGAGCATCCGCATCTCATCTTCGGTCAGGGTTCCCGGATTGGCATGGGGCAGGAGGCCCGTCTCGGTCAAAACTCGCTCGCACATGTCCCTGAGATAATCGACAGTCCGGACATATCCGAGCCGTTTCAACGCATCCATGGCCTGGCCATATCGAAGTTCCGGCCTTTCTCCGAGACTGAACAGGGCCTCCTTGCATCCGGCCGCCCTGCCCTCACGCGCGATGGTCAGGACTTCATCCGGCGTCAGGTATCGGGCCGACGGCGAATCCGGCGGTTGGGCGAAGACGCAATAGCCGCAGCTGTCTCGGCAGAGATTGGTCAGAGGAATAAAAACTTTTCGGGAATAGGTGATCGTTTCGCCCCAGGCGGCCCGCCGCTTATCGGCCGCCCGGCGCAAAAGATCATCCAGCGAATACCCTTTGGATTCGACCACCTTCGGCGGCGCCTCCGGCCGGGAGAGGGCCGCCGGGCGCGCACAGACCTTCGACATTGGAATCAGCCCCCGCGCCGCTGGGAGCTTGATCCGAACAGAAATTGCAAAATCCGGCCGACGCGTCGTCTCCAGAATTCTTCGTTGTGAAAATGTCCGCGCGCCACATGCCCCTGGAACCGGCCGCGCGGCATCCGGGAATACGCAAGGGACATCACATTCCGGTTGAACGCCGTACTGTCGTCCATGCGGGGTTGATCATAAGCCCATCGGGTCCCGCAGTCGATGTATAGTTTTCTCATGGGAAGGCGCTGCCGCTCGGATAAAATCTCAGTCAGCGGCTTCCCAAAATGCGGCGCACCCGACAGGCCGGCGACCAGTCCGATGGCATCCGGTCTGTACAGACCCGCCAGAATCGCGACATTGGATCCGTAGGATGCTCCCATCACGGCGACGTCCGCCGGGTTTCTCGAAACTGGAAATCGCCCACGCGCCGACGGCAGAAGCGTATCCGCCAGAAAATCGGCATACCGGTCCGCCTTTCCGTCCGGCGGCGGGGCGTACACCCGGTCCCGGCCTCTCGGTGAATAAACTCCGATCAGGATCACCGGCCGGATGCGGCCCTTTCGAAACAGGTACGCGGCGGTCGAGTCCGTATGCCATCCACCGTAGGCCCCGCGGTTCGTCCATTGGTTCTGGGCGTCGTTAAGGATCGCCGCCGGAAACGGGCCCCGCAAATGCCGGTATCCCGGCGGCAAGGACACTTCAACCACTATGGAATGCCCCAGCTGGGGAGAATAGACGTCATACCGGATCATGGGATTTTGCCGTTACGCCTGAGCGTCTGGTTTGTCAGCGTCGTCCAGCGTCAGGCAGCCACTTTTTTCCTGGACCGCCCTCGGCCGCTGGCCTTGGTCGACTTGCTCTTTTTCCTGCGAAATTCCGGAATGATCTCCTTGGAGTAAATCTCGACAATCTTTTCCTCTTCACCGCACATCAGGTAGATGTTGAACTGAGTCATGCCCTTCGACTCGAGAATCTTCAGTTTCTCCACCTGCGCCGAAACATCGCCGATGACGGAGAACCGGTCGATAATGTACTCGGGAATGAAGTCGAGATGGTCGGCGTCCTTGTCGGCGTGCTGGCGGTAGTCATATCCCTTGCGGCCTTTGATGTAGTCCGTGAGCGCAGTCGGGATGCCCTTGCCCATCTCGGGGTCCTTTTCGATCACGTTCTTGACGATGTCCGCAACGTGGTTGCCGACCATCGCCGGAAACCATCGAACCTGCGCGCGGCACTTCTTGATGTCCCTGGACACAAAGACCGGCGCCGCCACCATGAATTCAATGTCACCCGGATTGCGGCCAAACTGCCTCGCGCCCGCATCCACCTGGTCCTTGAACCACGAAAAAAGATCCGTGTCGGCGATCTGAAGCACGATCCCGTCGGCGTGCTGGGCTGAGGCGCGGAGAACCTTCGGGCCGTACCCCGCGATCCACATGGGAAGTTTGTATTTCGGGTTCGCCCAGTTGAGCCACTGTTCCTTGTCCTCGTACGTGATCTTCCCGCCCTGGGCCATCGTCCGGATTTGATCGACCGCGTGCATCATGTCCTCCACGGTCGTCGGTTTGAATCCCATCACCCGGCGCGAACTGTCCCCACGGCCGATTCCGCAGACAGCGCGGCCTTTGGAGATGAGGTTGAGCGCGGCGAAATTGCTGGCGGTGACCGTGAGATCCCGGACGGCCGGATTGGTGACGCAGGGACCCAGCCTGACCGATTCGGTTTCGGTCGCAAGAAGAGTCAGCATCGTGTAGCATTCCTTCCAGAGAATGTGGGAATCAAATGTCCAGACGTATGAAAATCCGCCCTTCTCCGCGGCCCGCGCGAGTTTCACGGTGCGGTCGGGTGGGATGTCGCCTTTAAAACAAATCCCAAAATCGAGCATTGTCGTGCCTCCTCAGTTTGGGCCGAATCTCTCCAGCCGGCCATTTCTTCATCCCTCGAACAGCACCCTGTATATCTTCTGGACACTCCATGTTTCAAGCTCGCCATCGGGGCCTCGGCGGATAGTAAGTATCATCCGATTCCGAGTCGCCGGTGCCTCGATCCGCGTGATCGGCGGCAAGGCGAGATTATCAAAATCATCCGTCGGCCGTTTTTTGGATTTGTCGACAGAAAATATTTGACAATATTAACGCGCCGCGTTACTATTAGACCGTGATCCGATCGTATCGCGACAAGGACACGCGGAAAGTGTTCGAGCGGACCAGGGTTGGGAAATTCTCCGTCGAACTCCTGCGCGTGGCGCGGCGCAAATTGCTCATCCTCGACGCCGCAGAATCGCTTGCTGATCTTCGCGTGCCTCCTGGAAACTGGCTTGAAAAACTTAAGGCTGGCCGCGAGGGACAATACAGCATTCGGATCAACGACCAATGGCGGATATGTTTTCGTTGGGAGGACGGCAACGCCCAGGATGTCGAAATCACGGACTACCATTAAAAGGAGGTTCGCATGTCAAATAAGAAGCTCCCGCCCATTCATCCGGGGGAAATCTTGATGGAGGAATTCCTGACCCCGCTTGGGATCAGTCAATATCGCGTCGCAAAGGGCATCCGCGTCCCCGCGCGACGCATTAACGAAATTGTACGGAAGAAGCGCTCCATCTCGGCGGACACGGCGCTTCGGCTCTCCCGGTATTTCGGAACGACAGACCGATTTTGGATTAATCTTCAGGCCAGGTACGATATCGAGGTCGAAAAGGACAGACTCGGCGCCCGCTTGGAAAAAGAGGTCCTGGCATTCAACCCCGCCGCGGCCGCCGCCTGACACTTGTCGCCTTCCCCGCCGCCGGTTTGTAATAGGAGGAACCAAGAACTCGCCCAAGGGCCGAACTTAAGAGTTTGTCGCGGATCATACGGAATGGGTCAGGCAACCAACCCGCCTTCGGTCCAAAACTTAAAATCCGTCTCCGGGGTTCCGGGGGTTCTCGGGAAATAAATAGGCGATCAGCGAGTTCAGAATCGAGTTGAGGGCTTCGTCTTTTCTGGATTTGACGTGGTCGGTGTGGGTCCAGAAGATCTTCTTGGGTTCCCGGGCTTGATCGTACAACGCTTGCGCCGATTCCGGCGGAAAATAGCGGTCATGGGTTGTCGCCAGAATCACCAACTCCCGCGGGGCGATCCGGTGGACATATCGCACCGGATCAAAGGCGCCAAACAGCCTCTCCGCCAACCATGCCGTCGGCCCGACGGGCCATCCTCTGTCTTTCAGGCGCTGGTAGGCATGGGCCATGGCGCGGAAATTCCCTCCGCCGTGAACAATCAGAGTCCGAGAGACACGGGTATCGATCGAAGCATGGATGCCGGCAAAAAATGATCCCAGACTAGCGCCGATCAGCGTCAATCGGATGCCCTCCACACGCTCCCGGTCGATCAGGTACGTGGTCGCCAGTATTCCGCCCGCCACCACCCTGAATCCCGCCTGCCGGACGCTCCAGAGCCAGATGAGATGCTCAAAAAATCCGCGCGGCCGCTCGTACGGATACTGAATGGCGCAGACAATCAGATCCGGCCTGTCCGGAATTAGATCCAGAATGGACTCCTTGGTCTTGACGCCCGCGTACAGCAGTATCGCCTGATACTGCGGCGACAGCTGTTTCGGCCGCCGGAACCAGCAGTCAACCAGATAATCGCCTTCGGAATTGTAGAGTTTCAACAGCCGAATGACGGATGTGTCGCTCTCCCGCGTCATAACGGTCTTGACCTGCCCCAAATCGGCGGCGACTTTGATGATGACGCGCGACTTGTCCAGGTCCATGTACCAGAGCGCCGCGCCCGCGCAGATGATTCCCGATCCCAGGACAATCCCAACCCATTTCAAAACGCTTCGAAGTCTCTCCATCGATCAATATCTAGTCATAATTTCTCCGCCGGGAAAATAGAAATTTAAAATTTCCCGGCAGGTCAATCCCTTTTCCGCCGCGACTTTGGAACTCCACTGCGACAGCCCCACCCCGTGACCCCACCCGCGGCCGCGCACCGCCATTTTGCGGTTCTGGTAGTCAAGCTCGGTCCAGAGAAGGGACCGGAGCCTGTCCGGGCCAAGAGCCAGCCGGAATTTACCGGCCGGTATGACCGCTTCCCCGCGGGCGCCGAGCACCGCGAGCCGCTTGACCCGGCCACTCTGGCTCGATTCGGCGACCGTGATCGAGCGAATCCGTCCAACCTTCCCCCGCAACTCCTTGCCCAGCGCCTTTAATACTTCCTCCTCAGTAAACTCGGCATGCCAGTTGGCGTAGGGCGAAGTTCCGGAGTACGGATCGGGTTTGGAGATGAGATACGGATAGGATCTTCCCCAGAGGTCCGCGGAGGATTCGGTCGCGCCGCCCGATTCGGAATGAAACACCGCTTCGATCAGGTCCCCCTTGTAGACCAGCACCTGTCCGCGGGTGGCATCCACAGCCGCCTGGACCCGGGGATCTTCGGATGTCCTGCCGTGATAGACTTGGATCGATACGTCCGCCGCGAGTCGGACAGGTTTCCGGGAAGCGGACCTGGCCAGCTCGATCCGGCGAAGGACATAGGTCCTCGACGCGATGGCCTGGGCTTTCACCGATTCCGGCGCCCAGCCGGGATTGATCTCATTTTTGAGAACGCCGTAGAGATAATCCTCGATCGGCAGCGTGTTGATCAGGACCACTTGCCCCTTCTCAATGTCAACCTCCAGCTTCCCCCGGTACCCGCGGCGCTCGAAATGCGCCCCGCGCGGAATCTCGAATGGGACCTGCACCGGGTGTCCGTTCTTTTTCAATGCTTTTCCGCTTTGCGTGAACCGGTCGGATCCCACGGCGATCTGCGACCTCTGGGCGATCCGAATGCTGACCATCGGCCCTCCGCCCGATTTCTCGGGAGCGCCTCGCGCCGGCGCGTAGATCATCAGCAAAAATTGCCCGTCAGGCGCCCATTCGGATGCCGGATCGATCGCCGAAACCACCCGCCGCACGTCCTCCGATTTTCCCTGCTTGGCCTGGATAAATCCCAGAATGAATAAATACGCGTTTCGGTCCTCCCCGGTCGCCGTCTGCAGTTCTTCCCGCGCTTTTTTTTCAGCAAGATCGAACTGCTGTGATTCAATCAGCTGGAAAATCTCACCGCCTTCGCCCGCGGCGACCGCGGCGCCGGCGCACAAACCCCATCCGGCCAGAATGACCAGAGATACCAGTGTGCGCTTCATCTTTGGTCGCGCCGTGCGCGCGCGCACAGGGCCCGGGCCTCCCGGACGGTGTGGAATGATCCTGTCACAACGATGATGTCCCGCCCGGCAGGGCGGGCTGTCGATTCCGCCAGTGCCCGGCTCATGGGCGCCAGTTTGGAAATGCCGATGCCGCGCTTGCGGCATTCCCGGATCAGACAGTTCCATCGATGGGCGGGTTTGGATCTCGCGTGTCTCAAACGGATCAGTCGAATGTGATCCGCCGGATCCAGGTGGGGAAGAATGGACAATTCTCCGCTTTTCTGTTTCTGCATCCCCAGAAGAATTTCCAGACGCCGGCCGGACCTTCGGCGCAGACGCAGGGTATCAAAGAGGGATCGAAACGCCGGCTCATTGTGCGCGACGTCCAGAATGATCTCACGTCTTTTGTACCGGAGGATTTGGAATCTTCCCGGCAGTCTCGATCGCGCAATGGCCCCGGCGGCAAGCGTAGGTCGAAAGCCGCCTCGAAGAAGCAGTCTCGCAGCGGTCAGAGACAGGGCCAGATCCACGCCAAAAATTTCTGATGGCAGGCCGGTCGACCAGAACCTGCTAAGAAAGTGAAACCCTCGCCGGGTTAGGCGCAGATGACCTCGATCGCCGGTAACCATCCTGGCCCCGATCTTGTTCACAACCTTCTGGATGGCCCCACGGACTCCCGGCCCAACCGGACCCACCAGGAAGGGCTTGTTTGGCCGGGCAATATGCGACTTATCCGACGCGATGGATTCCTCCGTCCGGCCGAGGAATTCCACATGATCGATGCCGACGCTGGTGAGGATTGACAATTCGGGATCGCAGGCGTTGGTCGCGTCCCACCGGCCGCCCATCCCGATTTCAAGGACCGCCCATGATACGCGGCGCCGCGAAAAAAGTCGGAACGCCAGAACGGTTAGAAATTCAAATTCCGTCAGATGAATTCCCGCCGCCTCCATCTCGCGCCGCAAGCCCGCGGTCTCCCTGGAAAAAATCTGCTGAGAAATGACCCGGCCA
>CAZHRJ010000041.1:2677-21046 GCA_964534765.1 uncultured bacterium | reverse complement strand
TGCTCCCACCACTGCCTTCATAAAAATCACTTCAGTTCGCTAAAGTCTTACAAAAAACCGTTATTTGATTCTGACGAAGGAGTGACGTTTGAATTTCCGGTCATCCGGTTTGGGGTGATCGGAGCGGTAATGGGCGCCGCGAGATTCCTTTCGCCAGAGAGCGCATCGAACGAGGAGTTTGGCGAGGGTGAGCATATTTTGAAGTTCGAGGCCGGTGCAGTCGCGGAACCGGCGGGTGAGGGTGTATTTTTCCCAAAAGAGCACCCGGTCCCACGCTTCTTTCAATAGCGGTTCATTTCGTTCCAATCCGACATTCCGGGACATCAGCGACCGGAGACTCATGCGAATATCCTCCACATCGACCTCGGGCCCGCGTTCCGCGTCGCGGCCGCCCCATGGGACACGGATCCGGCGGCGAGACGGCGGGGCGCCGAATGCCGGCGCGGCCCGTATGGCGCGGCGGCCGAAGACCAGTCCTTCGAGAAGGGAATTGGACGCCAGCCGGTTGGCGCCGTGAACACCGCTGGCGGCGGCCTCGCCAACCACAAAGAGACCCGGTACACCGGTCCGGCCGGAGAGGTCGGTTCGCACGCCGCCCATTGTGTAGTGAGCCGCGGGCCGGATCGGGATAGGTTCGCGTTGCGGGTCCAGCCCGAACGCGCGCAGACAATTGCGGATGGTGGGGAACCGGGTTTTGATTTTATTCCGCAGGGGCCGGAGATCGAGAAAGACGGAGGTTGAGTTGGAGCGCTGCATTTCACGAAGAATGGACCGGGCAACCACATCGCGCGGCGCCAGCTCCGCCTCCGGATGGTACCGCTTCATAAACCGCTCGCCGGACGCGTTTCGAAGCAGCGCCCCTTCGCCGCGGGCCGCTTCGGAAATCAAAAACCGGGGCGCGCCGGCCAGATACAGCGTCGTCGGATGAAATTGAATGAACTCCAGATCGGACAAAACCGCTCCAGCCCGAAACGACGCGGCCAGCCCATCGCCGGTGGCGCCCGGCGGATTCGTGCTCTCCCGGTACAGCCGCGCGAATCCCCCGCTCGCCAGGATGACCGCGCGGGCGAGAACGCAGGAGAGGGCGCCGCCGGCGGAAAGGAAAACGGCCCCCACAACGCGGCCGCGATCGGGAATAAAATCGACCAGGAACTGATGAGGCAGAACCTCGATGTTGGGATGGGCGGACAATTTTTCCAGCAGATGGGTCTGGATCACCCGGCCGGTGGCGTCGCCGGCGGCATGCAACACGCGTTCGGCGCTGTGGGCGCCCTCCCGGGTAAACGCCAGTTCCCCGCCGTGCCGGTCGAACGGCACGCCCAGTGATAGGAGCCAGCGAATCGCATCGGGACCCTCGGAGGTCAGCATTCGGACGCTCTCCGGATCGCAAAGCCCCGCCCCGGCCCGGATGGTATCGGCCTCGTGCCGCTCAACGCTGTCCTGGTGCGACATCGCCGCCGCGACTCCACCTTGGGCAAAAAAAGTGTTGGCGTCGAGCGCGCGGCCTTTGGAAACGACGAGGACCCTCAATTTTGGAGGGGCGGACAGAGCCGCGGCCAGGCCCGCGATGCCGCAACCGACGATCAGGACATCCACCCGGCGCTGAGGCAGATAGTCGGTGTCAATGGGCAGGAGACTCCGATTCATCCGGACATCCACCGCCGGCAGAGGAGAAATCCGAATGCCGCCAGGAGGCCTACCGAGACGAATTGTTCCCGGTTGTCGAAATAGGCCCTCCAGCTGTATTGTCCACCGCCGTACCCTTGCGCTGTTTGAGATTTCGGAAGGATGAGCGGCACCGCGGCCGCATAAGCGTCGAACGCGGGGCCGAATCGACGGCGGAGATTCTCCTCCTCAACTCTCATTCCCGGCCGGTAACAGATTCCATACAGCAACCCGAGGATCGCGAATGTCCAGTAGAGGCCGCTCTGCAGTATCAGTCCCGCGCCGAGGAGCAGATTCGCGACATAAATCGGATTGCGGACGCGGCCGTAGGGGCCCGCCGTGGTCAGCCGGTCGTTCTTCACGAGAAATCCAGATGCCCAGACCCGGCCCAGGAACCCCAGCAGAAACAAAAAAAGTCCGAGCGGAAAAACCCAGGCGCGCTCGGCCGCCGAAAGCGGTCCCGGCGGAGCCAAGACCGACAGGGCGAGGAAGAACGCGGTGCCCAGTTGCTGGCGCAAATGGTGCGGGGATTTGATTTTTTCAATGAGGGAGGTCATGTCCGCCGGCCCCGGAAATCAGCGGAGGGAACCCCTACTTCCCGGCCGGCGGCCCGTCCTTCTCCGGCTTTTCCGGCTCCACCTGCCGCCATTTTCCCTTCTCGTCCTGGAAAAACCATCCAGGGTTTAATTTGGCGATCCGGGACTTCACAAACAGCGCTCGGGATTTATCGATCGCGTCCCTGAGGGTCTCGGCGTCCTGATCGTCCTGTTCGGTCGCGCGAAGCGTCGCGACGGCCATGCCGCGGATGAGGATTTCCCGATCGGCATTTTCGGCCGCGAGAAACTCCCGAAACAGTGTATCCGGAGAGGTCTCGCCAAAGATTTCCCCGATACTTTTCCGCGCGTCCTCCGGCGCGTCCTCCGGCGCGAGGCCGGCCGGAACGGCGGCGATCAGTCCGTCTTTCCGAAGCCCGACCCATCGGGCATCGAGAAGGGCGCCGAGCCGATCGAGTCGAGATTCGCGTCGTTCGAGGGATTCCTGAACATCGGACATTTTATTCAGATGCTGTTTGATATTGATTTTGCCTTCCGCCCATGCCGAAGTGGCGCCGAAAAATAGCCCGGACCGGCTTTTCCGAGGACTGACGGTCGCCGTGTCCTTGCGGGCCGGCGCCATGTCAAAATCGAGCGATTTTTCAATGTCCTCGTAGGCCGCCTCGACATCTTTATCGGGGAAATAGACATTGACCGTAATCGTGGCGCAGGAAACCAGAAACGGCATCAGGATGCCAAAGGCCAGGTGTTTGATCGTCATTTGCGTTTTTTTCCTCCCACTTCAACTTTAACCTCGTCCGCCGAAACGTTCGACAGCACGTCCACGAGGTCCGTCATGCGATACGACCCCACCACTTTGCCTATCCGGACCTTCCGAAGCAAGGTGTGGGCTTCGAGGGTGACCTCGTCAAACCAGATGCGCCCGTCGGAGACGCGGACTTTCAAGAACCCGTTTCGATAGGGGACCCGGCGGGGCAGATCGAGTTTCCGGATGGCGGCGCCGCCGATTTTTTCGAGAAAGGTCCGGGAGGACACCATGGGATCACCAGGCCGGTCGGTTGCCCTGGCCCATGCCGTACCGCGGGCGGACACCAGATCGCCGTGAAAGAGGAGTCTGGCCTCGCCGCTGACCAGTCCGGACAACGCCCCGCGGGCATCGACATAGGGATCCAGAATCTGTCTGAGAGACACGCTGTCGACGGAGAATTCAAGTTGTTGTTGGGGCGGATGATTCAATTGCAGGAGCAGTCTGGCCCGGAGAACCCCGCCGAACGATGGCGTGGATGGAACGTCGATGTAGAGTTTATTTCCCTTGGATGCGGTCACCATGTGACAATCAAGGAATTCATAAGGCCCGATGGCCAGCCGGCGCGCCGAGGCCTCGCCGGTGGAGGCGTCCGACACCACCAGAGTGGACGTGTCGGGTGAATACTCAAACGGCATGTCCACGCTGAGACCTTCGACCTGAAACGGATACTGCTCAAACTCAAACTGTCCGTCCGTCAGACGCAGCCGGCCCCGGGCGAATAAGCGGGCGCGGCGGTCAAGGGTATAATCGATGTCGAGTCCCACCTGCCCCGAAGCGCCGCGGATGGGAACTTCCCGGCCGAAGGATTCACCGAGGATCTGGATGTCCTTGATGGACCGGTCCCGGAGGCTCGCTCGGCCGGAAAATCCCCGGGGACCGTTTTTCCCTGTGACACGAATCGGAATTCCCACCGACGGCTCGACCGTACCGGAAACCTCGTCAACCCCCATGCCGATCCCCTTCAGGTGGAGGTTCGACCGGACGGAAATTTTTCCGAACGCGGGGCCGATCCGCGCATCGGATGAGACCACGGTGGCATCCCACGTCAGTTCCGTATCCAGCCACTGCGCGCGCGCATCCACCCGGATGTCGCCGCTGACCGGCAGGGACTCGCCGAGTTCCCGGAAGAGAACGGCGATGGGAAACGAATCCACGGCGGCCGAGAACGTCGGTGGGCGGTTCCACGATGCGCGAAACGACAGGGGAGCGGTTTCCAAATAAGCGATAAGATCGGTGGCATCCCGGGAGGCGCGCAAATCGATGCGGCGCACTGTCAGGCCCGTCGGGATTCGAACCCACCGGTCGGACCGCAACCGGAGTTGATCCTGGCGGACATCCAGTTCATTGTCGGAGCAGGCCAGTCCTTCCGGCCCGACCCACATCCGGATGTCGTCCGCCCAAAAAATTCCTGTCGTATCGGCCGACGCCCGCAATCCCCGAAAGAGGCCCTTCACGGGACCCCAGGCAAACGCGGCGTTCAGCCGGAGAGGCGCCATGGAAAGGATGCCCGTATCGGCCGGCGTGACGTGGATCTGCAGCCGATGCGGCACTGCCGGCGCGGTTTCGGAAGGCCGATTCAATTTTGGTTGAACCGGCAGATTCCGGCTTGAAATGACCAGGCCCGATCCTTCCAACCAGAGAGGCGGGCCCGACCCGGGCGCCTGCGGCCTCACGGCGAGGCGCAATTGCGCCGACGTCAATGGCCCCGTCGCGCGCAGATCCACCTGCAGATCCGTATCCTCTCCCAGCCGGCCGCGGGCTTCGAAAAAAAGGATTTCCGAATCGGCGAGGAGATCGGACGGAGCCAGGACAATTTTTCCGCCGTGAACATCAATCCGGTCCAGCGCGAGAGGCCCCTCCTCCAGAAAGACCTCCGGCCGAAAGAGGCCGGCCAACCGGTGGATCCGGTCCAGATCCACGTTCAAAACCGGATCAAACACGGTCATGGAGGCGTCCACATGCCGGTGATGAATGCGGCGGATATCGATGTCGATCTTCGCCAGATACGCCACCCTGACACGATCGGCATCCAGAACGCTCACACCCCGGATGCGGACCTGCCGGCGTTTGGGAGAAACCGAGATGTCATCGACATCGAGCGTTCCCGAACGGACGAACTGATTGAGTTCATTTCGAATTTGCCGATGGACCAGCCATTTCAGAACCGGAACCGCGACAGCCGTCAGCGCCAGAAGGACCGCCGATCCAATCAGCCACCTCATCCACACCCGTTTCATGGCCGACCAAATTAGCTCGCCGGGGATGGCGGAACAAGGAGATTGACAGACCCGAAGGCTTTGATAGGATCTGAGACAACGCTCGATACACCAAATCCTGAAGAACCGGGGTGCCCAATGGCAACAGTAACCATCTCCAAAGGAAAACTCGCCCGCATGGACCGGCTGGCCAACAAGGCTGGGGTTATTTCGGCCGCCGCGATGGATCAGCGGGGATCGCTTCAGAAATCGATCGCGAAAGAGAAGGGGACGGACGTCAAGCAGGTGACGGACGGGATGATGCAGGAATTCAAGACCGCGGTATCAAGGGTTCTCACGCCGCACGCCAGCGCCATATTGCTGGATCCCGAATGGGGACTGCCGGCGGCCAAAGCGCGCGCCAAGAACGCGGGACTTTTGCTTTCCTATGAAAAAAGCGGATACGACAACACGCGACCGGGCCGTCTGCCGGATCTTCTGGACGGCGTGTCGGCCAGGGACATCTCGGACATGGGCGCGGACGCGGTCAAGATTCTGATCTACTACACGCCCGAGGACGAAAAACCAGTGAACGATATCAAGCACGCGTTTATCCGCCGGATCGGCGCGGAATGCGAATATAATGAAATCCCCTTTTTTCTCGAATTCGTCGGGTATGACCCCAAAGGCGGGGACGAAAAAGGGCTGGACTACGCCAAACGAAAACCTCAGATCGTGGTCAAGAGTATGGAGGAATTTTCGAAGCCCGAATACAACGTCGACGTGCTCAAGGTCGAGGTTCCGATCAACATGAAATTCGTCAAGGGCGCCAAGTCCAACAAGACCGGCGAGTCGGCCTATGACCGGGGGCAGGCGAAGGAGATATTTCAGAAATCCTACAAGGCGGCGAAGCGGCCGTTCATTTATCTCAGCGCGGGCGTCAGCGACGATGAATTTCGCGAAACGCTCGAACTGGCCGCCGAGGCCTGGGTGCCGTTTAACGGCGTCCTCTGCGGGCGCGCCACCTGGAAGGACGGGGTTCCGGTATACGCGAAGAAGGGTCTCAAGGCCTTTGAGGACTGGCTGTCGGACCGGGGAGTGAAAAACATCGAGGCGCTAAACGGCGTTCTTCAGAAGGCCGCCCATCCGTGGCATGAGATGTACGGCGGGAGGGACAAGATCAAAACGGCGTAGCCGGCCGGCGGTCGACCGGCGGGATTCTGCGGGCGTCGCGGATGTCTCTCAAGGCCTTTCACCGTTTTTTTATCAGTGTCGCCATCCTGTTTTGCGTGTGGCTGTCGTATTCGGAGTACCGGCAGTTTCAGCGACTGGGCCGGCGCGGCTCGTTTTATGTTTCCGTTTCCAGCGCCGGACTGGGAGTTGGCCTTGTAGCCTATTTTCTGTGGTTCCTGAGAAAATCCCGCAAATGGCCGGACGATTCCTAGTGTAGTGTTTCAGAAGTCCCTTTACATTCGTCATTCCCGCGGGAATCCAGGCAGTAGCTGATTCGGAAACGGGCATCTGGACCCCCGCTTTCGCGGGGGTGACGGGCTTTGCAAATGTCAAGAAGCGTTGGAAACACTACACTAGATCAAGGAAAGTTCTATCCCGTTTCCACCCGGTTTCGGCCGTTCTCTTTTGCCTTGTAGAGCGCGCGGTCAGCCAACCGAAGAACCTCCTCGGGCGTCGATCCGTTTTTCCCGCACGCCGCCACACCAGCGCTGATCTGAACCGTGACGGGTTTGGGGCGTTTGGATCCTGAATGGCCGTTGAGGGATATTTTCATTTCGGAAAGCGTCTTCCGGCTTTCGTCCAGCAGCGGAAAAACGTCCTGAACTTCCCGGTTGGGAAATAGAATCGAGAATTCCTCGCCGCCATACCGGTACGTCCGACCGCCCGGTATCCTGGACAGATGGCCGGCGACTTCCCGCAAGACAGCATCGCCGGCGGCGTGGCCGTAGGTGTCGTTGAACTGTTTGAAGTGGTCGATGTCGACCATGGCGATCGAGTAGGGTGCGTTCAAATGAGAAAATGTTTCGTTCAGCGCGCGGCGGCCGAGGACCTGTGTCAAATCGTCCACGTAAGCCTTGGACCAGGAGAGGGAAAAATTGGCGTAGAGCGTGAGGAGAGCGGCGAGGGATGTGAAGAGGACGAAATTCAGCGGTTCGAGGCCATGGGGAACCATGGGGCCGGACTGGAAGATCGGATTGAAAACGCCGGAAAAAAAGAAACAAGGTATCAACCCCGCCAGAATCTTTTTCATGTCACCCTCCCGGCGGCCGATCGGGAGGATCAGATGGATCCCGAACACGGCCAGATAATAGAGGGTTGGCGACGAAGGCGCGCCCAGGAGCCCGGCGCCCGACCAGCGGTGGGTTCCCACCCAGGTCAGAACCATTTTTCCGAATGTGGCGGAGAGGAGAGGCGGAAGAACAAAGCCGATCAGGAGAAACACAAAGGCGGCGGCAGGGCCGCACGCCAATGTTCGATGCGACACGCCCGCCGACCCCAGAACCAGCATGGGCAACATCAAAAACAGGACAAACCGCATCTGGTCGACGCCGCCCACGAAAACGGCGCCGCCGGAAAAATAATACTGGGCCGGAATCAGAACCAGGCTTAACGCGAACACCGGCGCATTGGAGAGGCGCGCCGACCAGATCGCCGATAGACCCAAAGCCAGATAGGGCATCATCCGAAACAGATCCAAAATGGCTTTCCCCCGCTCCGATGCCTGCCAGAGGAGAAGCGTTTCCGAGTTCCACCGCAGATAGGCCTGAATCACGAACACCAGCGCGATTGAACCGCCGAGAAGGGCTTTTCTCATACTCTTCTTTTCGGCACGGAGGGCCTTTGATTGAGGTAAGATGGGTGTCATGGAGGCTGTGGCGACCCGGCGCGTGAGTGTCGTGATCCCGACGCGCAACCGGCCGGATTTTCTTCGGGAATCGGTGGACAGCGTTATCGGTCAGACCTGCCGGCCGTTGGAGATCCTTGTTGTGGATGACGGCTCCGTTCCCGCGGCGGTGATTCCGGGTGATTCGGGCGTGACGCTGATCCGGCAGACCCACCAGGGAGTTTCCGCCGCGCGAAACGCCGGCATCCGGGCCGCGCGGGGCGGGTTGATCGCCTTCCTGGACGATGACGACCGATGGGCGCCGGAAAAGCTTGAGCGGCAGGTTGAGTTTTTTGCCCGGCATCCGCAGGCCGTCGCGGTTCAGACGGAGGAGATCTGGGTTCGAAACGGCCGCAGGATTCAGCCCAAACCGCATCACCGAAAACCCAATGGGCAAATCCTGCCGGCGGCGCTGCGGCTTTGCCTGGTGTCCCCATCCGCGGTTTGCATCCGCCGGCGGATTTTTGACGAGATCGGATTTTTTGACGAGAGGTTACCGGCGTGCGAGGATTACGATTTCTGGCTGAGACTCGGCCTTCGGTATCCGGTCCATCTGATCGATGAGCCGCTGACGATCAAACGGGGCGGCCATGCCGATCAGCTGTCCCTGTCCTGGGGGTTGGATCGATGGCGGATCGAATCGCTGCTCAAGTTTCTGTCCCAGCCGATGGACCCGGCGCTGCGCGATGAAGCGCTGGCGGTGCTGAATGAAAAAATGCGGATTTACACGCAGGGTTGCCGGAACCGAAACAAAGCCGGAGAGGCCGATGAGATCGTTCGGCGCGTCGCTGCGGTCATTCCTCCATCAGCTCCCGTAGATGCAGAACCACGCTTTCGCTGAGCGCCGACAGGCTGTATCCGCCCTCGAGCATGGAAACGATTTTGACGGGATGAGACAGTTCCCTGAGAGTGAGGATCACCCGGCGGGTCATTTCGGCGTAACACTCGCTCGTCAGTTCCAGCATGGCCAGCGGGTCAGCGGCGTGGGCGTCAAATCCGGCCGATATGAGTAGGAGGCGGGGTTGGTAGTCCCGAATCGCCGGTAGAATCTGGTCGTTCATATCCGACAATATTTCCACATCCGAATATCCCGCGGTCTGCGGGCAATTCAGCGTGAAGCCTTGCCCCTCACCCAACCCCCGCTCCGACGCGTCGCCGGATCCCGGATAAAACGGGAACTGGTGAATCGATGCGTAGAAAACCTCCCGGGACGCGGCGAACGCGGCCTGAGTGCCGTTGCCGTGATGAACATCCCAGTCCAGAATAAAAATCCGCGGATCGCGCCGAATCACGGGAACGGTATTCAGGGCGTGCGACGCGGCGATCGCCACATTATTCAGCAGGCAAAATCCCATTGACCGATCCGGTTCCGCATGATGACCGGGCGGCCGGACCGCGCAAAAAGCGGCGGCATCGGCCGGTTCCTCGAACACCGCGTCCACCGCGTCGCATCCGGCTCCAGCCGCCAGCAGCGCCGCCTTCCAGGAGGCGGGACAGGTCGGCGTATCGGGATCCATCGGCTCGCCGGCGGCGCAGGCCTGGCGAATCCGTTCGACCAGGCCGGGCGTGTGAATCCGCAGAATTTGCTCGTCCGTCGCGGGATGCGGCGCCCTTCGGTCCAGGTCTTCCCAGTACGGAAACGATTCCGACCGCAGGGCGTTCAAAATCGCCTTCAGCCGTCCGGGCCGCTCCGCGTGGCCCAATCCGGTGTCGTGGTCCATAAACGCGGGCGATGTATAGAAAAACGTTTTCATGAATCGTTCAACCACCCGCCCAATGGAAGCGTTTTATCGACGGTCAGTGTCTGCCGGCCGATCGTGGCGGTCCCCTTGAGGATGAGGGACGCGGCGGAGAGAGGAAAGAGCGGCCGGATTTCTCCGAGTCCGGCGAATCCGCCGGATTCGGTTCTCAGCCGGATCTCCGAAAAAATCAGCGCGCCATCCCGCGTTTCGCCAGACACCACTCCCTCGGTCAGATGCTTCCCGAGGATCAATGACCAGTCCGACATCTGCGTCAAATCACCGGCCATTTGAATCGATACTTTTGTTCCATCCGAAAACCGGCCCGATTGCCGGTCCCATCGGCCGGAAGCCGACACCATCGACTGGATCTGCTGCGGCGCGCCGGCCGCGATGGACGCCGGCATCCACGCCTGCGCGCCTTCGGCCGTCAACTCAAACGGGATTAATTGCGACAAGGGCCTGGCCTTCAATCGAACCCATGCGTCATCTCGCCGGATCTCCAGAAGGGCTTGCGGCGGAAAAAGCCCGATGAGATGGATATCAACCCCGTCAGCGGACACCGTCAGGCCGGGCGAAACGAGAAGCCGGACATCGGTCATGTGGAGTCCGGACCAGGGCGATGCGGACAAATGGGCAACCATCACATTCGGCCAGCGGCGGCCAATCCACGCGCGCAGGACACCGTCATAGGGGAATGACGCGAGGAGCACCGCCAGAAAAACGCCTGCCGACCCAAAATAAATCCTAGGGCGCATCGCTGACATATTCGACCAGCGTTGTCGACAGATCGAATCGCTCATCCGACGCGCCGGACCGCTCAAGTTTAAAAGCGGGCACCAGGATGGCGGGATCGATGGAGAGCTGTTCGAGAAAATAGGCGATCCGCTCGACCGGCACGCCTTCCATGCTCAGTGTTGTGGATGCCGGCGAATTGGGCGTGGCCGGGCCCGATGAGAGTTTGGGCGACCGGTCCTTGAGGCCATTTTGTTCAATGGCCTTCTGCAGCCGGACCAGGAGCGGCTCCGATACGGTTACGTCCGCCCCGGCGGCCGGCGGGGCGGGAAGTTGCGGGGCATCGAGGAGTAATTTGGAGAATTGTTGAAATTCATCCAGCCGGCGGGTTCTCACATCCGACGCCCGGCGAATATCATGGATGAGATAGAGCAGAACCCCCGCGTAGATGACCCCGACCACCCAACCCCAGTTGGCCGGCTTTTGTTTCATCAGCGGTCTCGAGACGGAAGCCGGATGCGCGCGCGGACCAAAAAGGCCGTTCGGCGGTCGCTCATGCGGGGCTGAGACGAGATCAGCGTCGCGTCCGTCAGGATCGGATCCGATGTCAGGCCCGATACCCACTGGGTGACGGCCTGCATGTCCGCGGCGCTGCCCTGGATATCCACCCGGACGCCGTCCAGAGATACAACGTCCAGCCGAAGGGCCGACGCGAATGCCTGGTCGGAAATCCGGGACAGGACGGACAGCCAGGTATGGATCGGCACTGCGGGCGGCCGGCCGGCCGCGGCCGATGTTTTTGATTTGGCTTTCAGCGCCAGCAACGGATCAGGAACCGCACCGCCGAATCTCCGCTCGTAACCGGTCCGCATGGCGGCCAGCATGGATTCGGATGACCGATCCAACCGGTCTCGAAGGAGGGTCAGGCCGATACACGGAAGAGCCATCGCGACCGCCAGGATCGCCCAGCGCAAGACCCGCCGGCGCGCGACCGGGCCATCCGCCTGGGGCTGGGAGCCGGCGCCGGGCGGCACTATTTTTGTCAGGAATGGATTAGGACGCAGAGTGTAGGGAGATTCGTTTAGAAGCCGAAGGATCGATTCCGCGAGAGTGGCGGACGCGGGCAGATCCACCGGCTGGCCGTATTTGTTGAGCAGAGATTCACAGGGTCCGCCGGCATTGAGGCGAAGGATGGCGGAGCGGCGATGGATAAACCCTCCAAGCGATTCGGGCACGTCGGCCGGCGCGCCGGTTGGCGCGGCCGACGCGATCTGTTTCCAGACCGAAACCGTCCTAGCGGGTTTGATTCTCAAACCGATGATCGTGAGGCATTCGGCGGAATCGAGAGCGAGGAATCCGCCGTGGGCCAACCGTTTGTCGATCGTCATCATGACGAGCAGCAGGTCCTCCGGGATGCACCGGTCAAAGTCCGCCGGGAGCGCCGACATCGGAACGATGACGGCCCAGGCGGTCACGGATCCGAACGTGAAGTGGCCAACCCGCGGAATGAGGAGCCACACTCTGGCCTGATCCGGCGGGATCGGGACGCGATCGAACGCCATCGCCCGGATCTGCGCCTCGCCCCTCAGGCGAAACATTTGAGCCGGCAAGGTCAGGGGCACGAGGAAACTGTGCTTGCTGGACAGAACCGTCCACTCGCCCTCCGGCCATTTTTTCCCACGCTCCGCCGGCCGCTCCACGTCTTCGCGGCGTGCCGGGAAATGAAGGATCATTTTTTTCCCGTCACGCGATTCTGACCAGTCGATTGTATCCGCCCGCCTCGTCGGTCAGCGTGAGGACGTATTCCGACTGAATCTCAAATGTGGGCGCGGAGAGTCTGATCCGGACGAGCCAGGTCGTCGGGGCGGACAGCAGCATTGCCTGGAGGAACTGCTGCGCTTGAGGCGCCAGGACCGCCGCCGGGAGTTGAATGGTGCGCGCGGGGTTTCGGCGAATATCATCGAGATTATTTCTGACGGCCGGGCCATAGACATCCTCGAACAGATCGAGGAGCTCATCCGGCGCCGCTGGAAGATAAATCCGGCCGCTGCCGAACGTGGTCAGGATCGGCCGGAGGCGATCAAAGGCCGACACGTCACGAAACCCGCGGACAAACGACAACTCATCCACCATTTCAAACGGCCCGTTCCGGGGAGCGACGTCTTCACCGATGTAATCGTTCTTCTCCGCGCCGCTTTGGCGGGGCTCGTCGTCGGCGTCGACCCAATCCATCGCGCAGGGCAGAGCCCGGGCTTCCAGCCGCTCGCGTTTCAAGAGAGCGCCGAAGAGTCCCTGGATTTGAGGGCCGAGGGTCAGGTCATTCAATCGGCTGATGTTGATCCGGGATTCCATGACCTCAAACGATATCGCGACATCGAACTGATCAATCCGAAATGCGCGTTCCGACGCCGACAGGGATTCAATGCCAGGCCGATTGATGGCGATGAGAATCCTCTCCATTTTCCTTTGAAGGCTCCGCGATTCCGCCAGCCGCAGAGATTTTCTGGACAAATCAAAGAGGTGCTGGGTTCGAATTCCCATGTCCGATGCGAGAATGACCATCGCGAGCGTTACCACGAGCGCGAACGGCAGCGCCACGCCACGCTCAGAGTCTCGATGCCGACGCGGTTTCATTGGATAGGAAAAAGACGATTTCATCGAACGGTGACGCGGGGATATCTCCGGCCGACAGCGGGCGATTCCGATACCAGCGAAACCGGACTCGAACCATGTCCGGCGGCACAGGCAGAGTCTCCAGTGGAACAAATCCGGCGGCCGCTTCCGAGTAAGCCTCGAATACCGGGTCACCGATATTGTCCATCAGAATGTCCTTCGTCTCCCGGACTCCGATCCCCTCCGGCACCACGTGCCGGACCAATTGATAGAGCGCGGCGGTCTCGTCCGGTTGAAACAAGTACCGGCTGTATATTTTCAAGCGGTGAGGGCCAAACGACCCGTATGATTTGATCGCGAATCCCCGGACCCGCTCATCCGCCGACTCAAAGTTCACGGACGAGTAACTCAAATCCACCTCGGATTGAATGGACTCCCGGAGCAGTGCCTCCGTCCGGAGCCGGGCGGCGGCGGTATCGGCGGCCGCGGACGTTTTTCTGCAGTTAGCGAAGAGTCCGGCCAGGAGAGCCGAGAGAAGGGCCATCAGGGAAACGGACAGGATCAGTTCGATGAGCGTAAACCCGGCGGGCGCGACGCCGGTCGACCGGCGGCCGGCGGCCGGCCGGAATAGACCGGCGCGATTCACTTGTACACCTTCAGACGAATTCCCTCAGCCCGGTCCTGCGGAGTGACTTCAACCGTCACGCTCTCGATCTGGACCGGCCCCAGTTCGAACCATTCGGTTTTCACGTCCTTGCGCCGCACGCCGAGCAGTTTGGGATCCAGCGTGGAGGGAAGCGTCGCCGCCTGGCCGGCGATCAGCAGGTCCCGGGAGATCTGGACCTGACGAAGGCCCGAGCGGACCACGGCCATCAGCGAGAGGGCGGCGGTGGCGACGAAGGCGAGCGCGACGAGCAATTCCAGGAGCGTAAATCCGGGCGATGACCGGCGGATCATCCTGTAACCGTCTCCCACCGGACAACACCCAGCCGGTTGATTCTCCAGAGTCTTTTGTTCACAGCCGCGCCGCCGGGCATGCGCGATGCGCCCGACAGGGTCAGCTTGAAAGTCGCGATCTGTCCGAGCGCGTTGAACGAGAATTCCGGTTCCGGGGGTGTCGGGATGCCGTCCTGCTCGACCGATTCGATCTTGTACGACCCAAGTTTCATCCGGACCAGTTCGGTGTCCGCGCGAAGCAGAATCAGCAGATCAGGTGGAACGATTTTTATCCGGAGCGGTTTGGCGTCAGGCGTGGACGCGGGAACGAGCGGTTCCCTCAGCGCGATGCGGCTGCCCCTGAGAAAAAAGTGTTCCATCGTTCTCAATTCTCTATCTTCGGGAAGCGGAAGAAACGCGGCCAGGCGCGGAGCGGCCATGGTCATGAGCAGACCCATGATCAGCATCACCAGCAACAGCTCGATCAAACTGAATCCGGATCGTGAAGGTCTCAATCTTATTTGACGGCGCCTTCGCCCTGCAAATCCCAACTCTCGATATCGGCCGCATCCGACGCGCCGCCCGCGGCGCCATCCGATCCGTAACACAGGATGTCAAATTCGGGATCGTGCAGGCCCGGCGAGAGATAGATGTACTCGTTTCCCCAGGGATCTTTTGGCGGGAGACGTTGTTTGAGATACCCGCCTTCTCGCCACCGGGCCGGAACCGGTTCCTGGATCGGCTTTTCGACAAGGGCCCGGATCCCCTGCTCGGTCGTCGGCGGTTTATTATTGTCGATGGCGTACAGTTCGATCGCGGCGGACAGGATTTTGATATCCGCCATCGCCTTTGTCCGTTTGGCCGCCGTGAAGTGCCCGAGAAGCCGGGGCGCGATCAGGGCCGCCAAAAGACCGATGATCGATATCACGATCAGCATCTCAATCAGGGTGAATCCGGCCGCCGGCGCCGCCCGCCTCTGGCGAGGCGCTCGACGCGGCTTTGTCCAAGTCAGCATTTCGCGCATGCTAGCAAACCCACGGCATGGGCGACAGCCGCGCCGCACAAAAATCATTGCAGGGTCCGGGAAAGATCGACGATGGGCAGAAGAACCGAAACGACGATGACTCCGGCCAGAATGCCCAGCGACAAAATCAGCGCCGGTTCCAGCAACACGGCAAACCGCTCAAGCTCCCTTGAGGCTTCCTCCTCAAGGGCGGACGCGGAAACGGCGCAGACGGTTTTGAGCTGTCCGCCCGATTCCCCCGAAGCCAGGAGTTCCGCCGGGACCACATCCATGAGCGGCTGTTCAGACACCAGGTGACTGAACGACCGGCCGCGCCGGAGGCCGTCGCGGATGCGATCGACCTCATCCGAAATCAGCCGGCTCCCGGCGGACGCTTTCGATACGTCCAGGGCTTTCACAAGATCCAGCCCGCTTTCCAGCAGAACGGACAGAGAGGACAGCCATCGGGCCATGGCGATCTTTCGAAACACGGCCAGCCGGAACATCAACCGCTCCTTGCCCACCTGACCCTTTTCGGTTCTCGAGAAAACAGCCGCCGCCGCAAGGATCGCCACCAGTCCCGCCGACGACGCCGGCCCGGCGGATTGAATGAAATGGGATACGACCAGGAGGGCCCGCGTCAGCATCGGCAGGGGATAGGTTGAGCCTTCAAAAATTTCCGTCAGTTTGGGGACTACGAACGCCATCAGAAATCCGATGACAAACATCGAAAACGTAAACACCACCACCGGATACAGAAGAATACCCTCCATCCGCCGTCGAAATGCGTTTTCCCGGGCCAGAGCGTCCGCGGCCCTGGTCAGCGATTCCGCCAGCCGGCCCGATTCCTCGCCGACCCGCACACCCGCCAGGAGGTAATCGGGGAACATGCCCGTGGCGGCCGCCGCGTCGGTCAGGGACTGCCCGCTCTCCACGGCCGAGGACATCGACAGAAGCGCCGATCGGACCGCCGCAGACCGGGTGCGGGAGCCAACCGCTTGGAGCGCCGCCAGAAGGGGCAGCCCGCCCTTGAGAAGGATGGCAAGGCTTGTCAGTGTTTCCTGAAGGCGGCTCGCTGATACGCTGCGCTTTCTCATACGCTCCGCGTCCGAGGGTTCCAGACTCAATACCGATGATATCCCGGTACGGCGAAGTTTGAGCCGGGCGGCGGCGGCGTCGGTGGCCATGACAGACCCTTTCTCGACGCTTCCGGTTTTGGATACCGCCTCATAGTCAAAAAATGGGCTCACAGGATTTTCAGAATTTCCTCAACCGTCGTTTCCGCCGCGGCTATTTTTTCCAGCGCGTGCGTCCGAAGCGGCCGATACCCTTCCGAGTAGGCGAGGCGACGGAATTGTCCCTCGTCAAAACCGCGGACAATCTCATTTTGCAGCCCGGCCGAAATCGAGAGAATCTCAAACACCCCGGTCCGGCCGCGATACCCTGTGTTCAGGCAGGCGTCACAGCCTTTGGGCACGCCGATCGACGTCAGCGACGCGTGGGCCTCCGGAAAGACGGAGAAAAAGGCGTCGGCCGGAGCGCCGCGCTGGGCGCAGGAGCATAATTTTCTGACCAGGCGCTGGGCCGCGACGCCGATGAGGGACGAAGCGATCAAAAAGGGCTGGATGCCCAGATCGATCAGGCGCGCGATCGCGCCGACCGAATCGTTCGTGTGGAGCGTCGACAGCACGCGGTGGCCGGTGAGGGCGGCGTGGACGGCCAGATCGGCCGTCTCGGAATCGCGGATCTCGCCCACGGAAATCGTGTCGGGATCCTGCCGGAGAATCGACCGGAGGCCGGCGGCGAAGGTGAACCCGATCCGCGGTTTGACTTCGATCTGGCTGATGCCGTCGAGTTTGTATTCGACCGGATCTTCGAGCGTGATGATATTGGTTCCAGGATCATTGAGGGTCTGTAAAAATGAATAGAGGGTCGTCGACTTGCCGCTGCCGGTGGGTCCCGTCAGAAGAAGAATGCCATTGGGCCGGCGCAGCATTTCCGTCAACCGGGCTTGCTGCTGGGCCGACAGGCCCAGCTGCGCCAGGGATAGAAGCGTCCCCTTGTCCAGGAGACGCAGTACCACCCGCTCGCCGTGGGCCGTTGGGACCACGCTGACCCGGACGTCGATTTGCCGGCCGACGTTGCGGAGGTTGATGCGGCCGTCCTGCGGGAGGAGTTTTTCGGCGATATCGAGCCGGGCCATGATTTTGATCCGGGACACGACGGCCGGATGAAGGCTCCGCGCGTAGGTGCGAACCGGATGGAGAATCCCGTCCACCCGGATCCGCACGGTGACTTCGTCCTCCCCCGGCTCGAAATGGATGTCGCTGGCGCGGCGCGTGAGCGCGTCGGCGATCAGCGCATTGACCATCCGGATCACCGGCGCCTGGACCGTCACGTCCAGATCCGACCGCTCCTCCGTGACTTCCTGCTCCAGTTTCGACAGTTCCTCCGGATCCATTCCGAGATCCACCTCCGGGGCGCCCGAGAGGAGCGCCTGGGCAGCGCGGTCGAGTCCCTCCTCCACGACGTTGGGTGCGAGGGGAACGCATTCGACCTGGGATTGATAGAGAATCTGCAGGTGGGTGAGTACTTCCGCGTCCGGTTTTTCGACCACGCCCAGCCGCACCGGCGGCCCGGGATCGAGCGGGAGGATGCGGTGTTCCTTGAAAAAGGATAGGTTGACTTTTTCGAAGAGTTGTTTGATGCGCGCCGCTTCGGTCATGGGAAGCGGGAGATCAAGGTTTTCCGGGAACCGCCAAAGAGGCCTGCGGCTCCAGCAGCGGCGAGGACGCCTTTTTCTCTCTGGAAATACTTTCAAGGTCGCTCATGGTGTCGATAATCCGCGGAGTGATGAAGATCAGCAAATTGGTGAGCTTGTCCGCATAGACATCTTTTCGAAAGAGCCAGCCGATCAGCGGCAGTTTGGAAATGATCGGCACGCCGCTTCGGCCAAAGGATTTCCGTTTTCCCATGATTCCGCCCAGAACCACCGTCTGATTGCTTTCCACCGTGATGGTCGTCGCCAGATCCCGGTTGGTGCGGGTCGGGGCGCCGATTTCGGCGACCGATTTGACTTCCTGGATCGCCATCGTGAATTCGAGCGTCACCCGCGGGCGGTTCACGTGGGGGGTGATGGACAGGTTGGTGCCGACGTTTTCGAAATTGAATGTGCGCGTGACCGATCCGGTCACGACGGTCCGCATCTGGCAGGTCAACACGCGC
>CAZHRJ010000041.1:0-2667 GCA_964534765.1 uncultured bacterium | reverse complement strand
GCGTGACCGATCCGGTCGGCGTGACCTGGCTGTTCTGAAGGATCGGAATGACGTCGCCGACCGCTATCTTGGCCTTCTCGTTGTCCTTGACCAGCAGGTGCGGCGTGCTGAGAACGTTGAAATCCTCATCCTTCATGAGGGCATTAAATTGCGCGCCAAAATCGCTCGCCGACTGCGCCACCCCGATGTTGAACCCCTCCGCGCCCTTGTTCACTCCCGTGAGAATTCCCGCCGCGCCGGTCAGGGACCGGCCGCGGACGATGTTGCTTTTGTCGAGGAGCCATTGAATGCCGATACTCTTGCTTTTGTCCAGCGACGCCTCGGCCACGATGACCTCGAGCCAGACCTGGGCCTTGCTCTGATCCAGTTTCTGGATGATCGATTCGAGTTCGGAAAAACGCTGGGCGTTGGCGGTGATGATCAGAGAATTGGATTGTTCGTCCGCCACAATCCCGATCCGGTCGGCGCCGGTCTGGTCCTTGTAGAGGGTATTGAGTTTGTCCGCGATTTTCAGCGCGTCCGCATTGCCGACCTTGTAGATGTGAATGTTCTCCGCACGCGGCACGCTCGGCTGGTCGACCTCGGATACCAGCTTGCTCACCAGCGCCATGATGTGCGGCGACACCGTCGAGAGGATCACGGCCCGGCGGCGCGGATCCGGGATGATTTTGAACTGGTCCGCGGCGTATTTGGCCGTGCCGACCTGCAGAAGTTCGCCGACGAGTTTGGCCACGGCCTCCTCGGCGGCGTAATTGAGCGGGATGACCTTCATCTGCACATCATAGGCAAAATCGATATCCATTTCCCTCAGTAGCCCCTCCACCCGCTGGATATCCTCCGGCAGGGCGATCACCCATAGCTGGTTGGTCTCGACCACCGGGATCGTCAGGTAATCGGCTTTGCTCAGATACCCGCTCAGCATCGCGTCGATCCGGCCCTTGATGTCCTGAACCTTGCCGTATTTCAGCGTAAACAGCCGGTACAGAACCCGGCCCTGGAGGTCCTCCATCCGGCGGATCAGATCCAGGACTTTGGCGATGTTCTCCCGCGTGTCGGTCAGCAGGAGGAGGTTGAGTTTGGGAAGGACCTGGAAATTATTATTGGGCGAGATGTAGGACGAGAGGACGTTGCGAAATTCGTTCAAGGACAGACGCGGGTCAACCCGGATAATCTGGGTGATCAATTCCTGCGACATGCCCTTGCTCGGCTGCGTATGAAACGGCAGATTGGCCCGAAGGGCCGTCGAGGACGGCGAGACCCGCCAGCCCTGGTCCATTTTGACGAGGGTAAATCCCCGCATGGCCAGAACCTGAAGCGCCAGATCCATGAGTTCGGACATGGGAACGTCCGCCGGACCGGACATGATGACCTGGCCGCTCACGTTCTGGTCGTACAGGATATTTTCACCGAGCAAATCGCTCACCGCTTTGAGAAACTCCTTGATGTCCGCCGTGAGATTGACCTGCACCACCGACTCCGGCTTCGCCGGGGCCGGCTCTTTTTCCCTGATCGGCCCTTTCTCCCTGGCCGTGTCCTGGCGCGCCGCCGGCGCCTCGGGAATTTTCGATGACGTGTCCGCCTTCGGCGGCACATCCACTTTCGGACCCGGGGCCGGCGCGGCCTTGACCGGCGCCGGCGCGCGAACGGGTGGAGAAACCGGCGCGGCCGCGGTGTCGCGGGGAGGGGTCGACGGCGGTTTTTCATCAAGCGGCTTTTTTTCCGTCTTGATCGCCGCCGATCGGCCGGCATCAACTCCCTTTTCAACTTTCGGCTCCGAGATCGCAGACGGAGGAGGCGCCGGCTTTTTCGCATCCTCGACGGGCCGGGCCGACGGCGTCGGACCCGCCGGTGGCGCCGGGGCCGCTCGGGCGGGCACGGTGGACGCGGCTGGCGGCGGGGCGGGGGCAATCCAGGACTGAGCAATATTCAAGACGCGCTGGGCCTGTACGGATTTTGGATGCGAGGCGAGCAGCCGTTCAGCCGTCGCCTTCGCCGACGGTGTGTCGCGCAGATCCTCGATATAGATCCGAAACGAGTAGTACAGCGCTTCCGGATCATCGCCTATTTTTTCGAACAGTTTCAGCGCCTCGCCGATCCGGCCTTTTTCGTACAGGGTTTTTCCCTGCTGAACCGGCGTCGGCAGGGCGGCGGGAAGAGGAAGCGCGGGAAGAAAGACGAGCGCCGCAAAAACGGCGCAGCCGATCAGCCGCCGAATCCAGGATATCATCCGGCTCTCATGGTTTGAAAACAACGCTCAGCTCCTTCTGAACTCCCTGGCGATCGATGGAAAAACTTACTTGATCCTTCGAGTGGAGCGATGTCCAAAGTCCCACCGCCTTGTCCACGCTGTCCATTTTCACACCGTTCACCCGCTTGATGATATCACCCTCCTGGAACCCCAGGAGGCTGAAGAAGGGTTTGCCGCGCGGTTTGATATTGTTCAACCGGAACCCCTCGACCTGACCGGCGACCGCGTAGGGCTGAACGTCGACCCATGAAAAAATCACGTTCGTGTTGTTGTCGATCGCCCGATTGACTTCCGCCCGGGATACGACCACGCGACCCTCGACGCCGGCCGATCCGCGGCCGGCGGAATGCGGGGCGGCGGACACGCGTGTCTGCGGCACGGTCAATTGATCATTCGAGATGTATTCCCGCGCGCCCGTG
>CAZHRJ010000040.1:0-22273 GCA_964534765.1 uncultured bacterium | reverse complement strand
ATCGGCCCGAGGGGGTCGAATGAAATCTGGTACTGGGTGTTCTCCGTGATGGTGTTTTGGGCGGCGTAGAGGTTTGAGCCGTTGAAGATCAACAGGCCGTACGTGGAATTGAAAGACATGACGTTGTTGGTGACAATGGCGTTTGGCCCGGCGATCACGATGCCGTAAGCGTTGGAGTTGGCGGTATTGCCGGTAAAAACGCAGTTCGATCCGTTGTTCAGCCGGATGCCCTCCTGGCCGGCGCCGTTTGTGACTGTGTTGTTCTTGACGAGCAGACGCGCGCTGTTTAGAAGAAACATTCCGTAGCTCGAATTGGCATTGACCGTATTACCCAAGACAATGTTGTTGTGGGCGTTCGACTGCGTATAAACGCCGTACTGGCCGTTGGAATTGAGGACGCTGTTGGAAATGGTGTTGAACGTGCTGTTGTTGAACTCGATCCCAAACCCCGAGCTGACGACGTTGCGGCTGAGGTCGCACTGGGTGATGGTGTTGGTGTCGGATCCGTTCACAAGCTCGATTCCGTGCCGGCCGTTTGAGCCGGAACTGTCGCCGGCGACGGTCGAGAAGTCGACGTTGTCAAACCGGATGCCGGTGTAGGCGCCGGTGACGCCGAGGTTTTTGATGAGAAGCGCCGACCGGCCCGAGGCGTAAATGCCGTACAGTCCCGCCGTCGCGTTCGACCCCGGGGGATCGATGACGGTGGCGTTCGAGTCCTTGCCGATGATGGCGAGGTTGTCGGTGTCGATGCGGATCCCGGCGGTTTCCGTTCCGTTCACCCCCACATACGAATCGTACAGCCCGGCGTCGACGTAGAGGGTGTCGCCCGACTTCGCCTTCTGCAGAGCCTTGATGATCGTCCGGAATGGGGCATTCGATTTGCCGAGGTTCGCGTCGTTTCCGACGGCGGTCGTGTAGAGGTCGCCGGCGGTCGACGTGTCGTTCACGTACCACAGAGGCCCGTTATATCCCGCGGCCGTGATGGTGAGGAGACCCGAGGAGTTGATGTCCGTGTCGGGGACTGATCCGCCGAGGACGTGGCTGACGCCGGATACCGCGATTTTGGCGTCGATCGTTTCACCGACCGTGATGGTGTCGCCGATCTGGAAGGTGAAAATGAAATTCTTGGTGTCACCGGGAGAGAGACCCTGCTGGTTTGTCGTGGGACTGAGCGCGACAATCCCGCCGCCCAGAGTGCCGCTGGCCTGCAAAATGTCCACGGAACTCTGAAATACGCCGAGCAGCCCGGTGTCCAGCCACAGCTTCACGCCGTTGTTCACCACGTGCGTGTCCATTCCGAACAGCCGCGTGATCGTGATGCTGGTGATGGTGTCGACCGGACTCAGATTGTCGATCGGATTGTCGTTCGTCACGTAAAAGGCCAGTACCGCCGCCGTCTCGCCCTGCTGAACCTGAGTGTCCGGCCCGGGCCGGGCGAAGAATTCCAAAACTGAGACAACTTTGAGCCCCACCTGCTCGATGTCCGTGGCGTCGCCGGGGTCGGTGTAATCGAACTGCGTCGAATCGCCGGCGACAACGTGCAGCCGGCCGTTGCCGCTGGAGCTGTCGTTCGAGTTGCTGGTCACTCGGAAATCCACCTCAAAGACCGCGTCGTCCGTGTCCTTCTCCGTCAATGTCGATGTCTCCTGCTCGCCCGTGCTGACATTTTTTATCCGCACCGTCACCGTTTCCGTGATGGCAGGGTTGGTGTTCGCGCCGGTGTCGATGATCCGGAGCGTGAGAGTCTCGCCCGGCGCGATGTCAGGAACGGGACTGGTTTCAGCGAAGGACATGATCTGCAGGACCGCCGGCGAATTGCCGGTCGCGGTCGACCGGGTGTCGGTGAAGAACGACTCGTTCAGGATGGGCGCGGAGTCTTTTGAAGTCACGCGGTAGTAATAGACATTGCCGGCCGAGACGTTGGTGTCGATCCAGAAGGTTTCACTCGACGTAGTCTGTTTGACCAGGAGGGCGCTATTGTGCCAGTTGGTCGTGTCAACCAGATTCACCAGCCGGAAGATGTTCAGGCCGCCAAATCCGACCGACCCGCCGTTGGTTTCCTCGCTCAGGGCCGGGATCGACCAGGAAAGCTTGATCTGCGTGCCAATGCTGGTATCGAGAGTCAGGACGATTTTTGCCGGCGCGGTGGTGTCCGCGCCGGAGGCGGTGTCGACCGATCCGAAGCGGTAGGGCCGGAAATCGTTGGCGGTGTCGACGATCTTGTTTTTGATCACAACCTCGTCGGTCGATCCAAACCAGTTGCGGCTGACGGTCTGCGAGTTGCCGGAGTTATTCCAGACATTACAGGTGGTGTTGCCCGAGATGTTGTTTTTCGATACCAGATTGACCGATGCCGAAGCCCAGAACACCAGGCCGGTGTCGTTGCCGGCGACTTCGTTTTGGACAACCACGTTCGAGTTCGATCCGTCGATGACGATGCCTTTTTGGGCGTGTGATTTGACCGTGTTACGGATAAGTGAGTTGCCGCTCGACGTCAGGATCAGGATTCCGTAGTTCGAGTTGGAGGCGACGGTATTGCCCGAAATCGTGTTGTTGGAACTCACAATCATGGAAATGCCGTAGGCGTTCGAGGTTGACGTGTTGCCGGATATGGTGTTGTCGCTTGAATTCTGATCGAGTATGATTCCATCGACGCCGTTCGATGACACCATGTTGGTCTGCGCTTTGTTGTAGGAACTCGATCGCACGTACAGCCCGGCCGCGTTTGAGTTCAAATCATTGCCGATGACCGTATTGGAGTCGGATGCCACGTCGAGTAAAACGCCGAAATTGCCGTTTGAGCCGCAACTGTCGCCTTCGATGCGGGAGTTGTCGACGTTGTAGAAGTAAATTCCGTCGAATGCCCCCGTAACGCCGAGGTTTTTGATGGTCAGACCCGACTGGGTATCGGCGAAGATGCCGGCCATGCCCGTGATCGAGCTTGCGCCCGGGGGATCGATGATGGTGGAGGCCGAGTCCTTGCCGATGAGCGTGATGTTGTCGGTGTCGATTTTGACGCCGGCGGTTTCGGTTGCGGAAATCCAGACGTAGGAATCGTACGTCCCCGCGTCGATCTTGATCGTGTCGCCAGATTTGGCTTTCGCCAACGCATGGATGATCGTCCGGAATGGGGCGTTGGACTTGCCGAGGTTCGCGTCGTTTCCGACGGCGCTGGTGAAGATGTCGCCGGCGGTCGAGGTGTCGTTCACGAACCACACGGGGCCGTTATAGACTCCGGCCGTGATGGTCAGGAGACCCGCGGAATTGATGTCCGTGTCGGGAAGGGCGCCGCCGAGGATGTGGCTGGCTCCGGAAGCGGCGATTTTCGCGTCGATCGTGTCGCCAACCACGACGGTGTCGCCGACCTGGAACGTGACAATGAAATTTTTCGTGTCGCCGGGGGAGAGACCCTGCTGGCTCACCGCGGGACTCAGCGACACCACCCCACCGCCCAGAACGCCGCTGGCCTGCAAAACGTCGACCGAACTTTGAAAAACGCCGATAAGCCCGGTGTCAATCCACAACTTCACACCGCCACTGACCACGTGAGTGTCCATCCCGAACAGCCGGGTGAGGGTGATGCTGGTAATGGTGTCGGCGGGACTGAAATCGTCGATCGGATTGTCGTTCGTGACGTAAAAGGCCAGCACCGCCGCCGTGTCGCCCTGCTGGATCTGGGTGTCCGGCGCTGGCCGCGCGAAGAATTCCAAAACTGGGACAACCTTGAGCCCAACCTGCTCGATGTCGGCGGCATCGCCGGGATCGGTGTAGTCGAACTGAGTCGAATCGTTGGCCACAACATACAGCCGGCCGTTGCCGCTGGGAGTGTCGGTCGACTTGCCGCTGAATCGGAAATTCACTTCAAAGACCGCATCATCCGTGTCCTTTTCCGTCAGGGTCGTTGTCTCCTGCTCGCCCGTGGTGACGTTTTTTATCCGCACCGTCACCGTTTCCACCACGGCCGCGTTCGTGTTCGCGCCGGTGTCGATGATCCGGATCGTCACCGTCTCGCCCGGCGCGATGTCCACGGCAAGGCCGGCCTCCGAAAAGATCCGGATTTCCAGAATCCCGGCGGAACCGCCGGCGGCGGTGACCGATTTGGTGTCGCTGAAAAAAGACTCGTTGACGGGCATCGCCGAGTCTTTCGAGGTCAACCGGTAGTAGTAGACGCTGCCGACGACGACACCCGTGTCGGTCCAGGTCGTGTCGGTCGAATTGGTCTGCTTCACACGATTCACCGGGTTGGCCCAGTTCGTCGTGTCGGCCACGCCGGTGAGACGCCAGATGTTGAGGCCCGTAAATCCGACCGGGCCGCCGTTGGTCTCCTCGTTTGTCGACGGAATCGTCCAGGTCAGCTTGATCGGGCCGGAGGCCGTCGTCTCCAACGTCAAACTCGGGATGACCGCCGGAGCGGTCGTGTCGCCGGCCGGCGCGGTGTCGATCAACCCAAGCCGGTAAGGCCGGAATGCCGAGACGGTGTCGTTGAATTTCGCGCTGATCGCCACCTCGTCCGTCGTGCCCCACCAGTTGCGGGTGAGGGTCTGGGCGAGGCCGGCCGGGGTGAAAATATTGTTGACGGCGTTATTCCGAATGTTGTTCTTCGTGACGATGTTGTTCGAGGAAGATCCGGACAGCTCGATACCTGTGTCGTTCGAGTGAATATCGTTCTGGATGACCACATTCGAATGCGCGCCTGAAATCAAAACGCCACGGAGAACGTTCGATGCCAGCACATTGCCGATGATCAGGTTGCTGTCGTTGTCGGAACCCACGATGAATCCGGTCGACTTGTTGGACGTGACGAGATTATTGCGAAGAATGTTTCTCGAATGAGCGCCACCCGAGTTCATCTGAACGCCGGATTGCCCGTTCTCCGACATCATATTGTTTTCAATGACATTGTTCTGACAGATGGTCTTCATGTAAATGCCGTCCGTGGCATTCCAGGAGAGATTGTTTTGACTGATGGTGTTGGAGTCCGAACCACTCGTGAGGTAGATGGCCGCCTGCTGACCGGTGGCGCTGATGCTGTCTCCGGATATGGTGGAATTGGTGACAAACGCGAAACCAATGCCGTTGGCGACATTGATAACGCCCAGGTTCCTGATCGTTAACCCCTTTTGCGTGTCCGCATAAATCGCATAGACATCATTCACATTCGAATCGGGGGCGGGATCGATCACGGTGGCGTTCGAGTCTTTCCCGATGAGCGTAATGTTGTCGGTGTCGATGACGACGGTCTCTGTGTACCTCCCGGCGTCGATGAGGATGGTGTCGAACGACTTGGCCACCGCCAGGGCCTTGGTGATGGTCTTGAACGGGAGACTCGGCGAATCCCCCGCGTTTGTGTCAATTCCGACGGCCGAGGTGAATGAATCGCCGGTGGTCGAGGTGTCGTTCACAAACCACGTTTTGGACAACGGCGGAGGCGGTGGCGGCGGTGGCGCGGAGTCAGCCTGGATGAATTTGGTGTCGGTGAAGAAGGATTCGTTTTCGGGCATGTTGGAATCGACCGCGGTGAGACGGTAGTAGTAGGTGTTCCCGCCGATCACGGCCGTGTCGATGTACTGCGTGTCGTTCGGCCCGCCGGCCGGGACGATCGCGATTTCGTTTGAAGCCCAGGTGATCGTATCGGCTGAGTTTGTCAATCGGTAGATGGCAACCTCTTTTAATCCGACCGAGCCGCCGTTGGTTTCCTCATTGAGCGCCGGCTTGACCCACCGCACCCGGATTTGCCCGGCAACGCCGGTGTCCAGAGCGACCGCGATGGGCTTGGCCGGCGCGGTCGTGTCGGCGCCGGGTTTGGTGTCCACCCACCCGAATCGGTAGGGCCGAAAATCCACGGGGCCTTGGATCTTGGAGCTGATTGCGGTCTCGTTGGTCGATCCCCAGAAGTTTCGGCTCGCGGTCATTTGGGCGCCATCGCCGTTATCGAGGTTGATGGTCGTGTTGCCGTGGATGTTGTTTTTTTCCATCAGCGTGGATCCCGCATAGCCGGTGTCGATAGAGACGCCGGTATCGGCGGCTGTGATGGTGTTTTGCAGGAGAATCGTATTCGTTGACGCGACCCGGACGCCGATTTTCAAGGCTTTTTGGACGGTGTTTCGCAGGATGAGGTTGTTCGACGAGGAATTGACCCGGATGCCCGACACGACACTGTCGATCGTGTTGCCAAGGATGTGGTTGCCGCCACTCATGACGTCGATCGCATAATCGGCGGAGACGTCAAAGAGCGAGTTGTTCCGGATCGTCGCGGTATCGCCCAGGATGTCGAACGGGACGAAACTCGATGATCCGGCCAGGGCCACGGTGTTGCTGTCGATCGTCACGCGCGAAATCGCGGCGGGCACCTGGATCGCCCGGGGCCAGTAACGGAAATGATTGCGCCGGATGATCATGTCGTCGGCGGCTTTGACGCCGATCAGAGTGCCTGACATGAGCGCCGATCCAATCAGCGTGAATCCCTCAACCCGGGCGTTCGGAAAACCTTTGAAGAGCGTCTGGATGCTGTTCATGTAGATCCGGGCGTACGTGTCAGACCCGCCGCCGGTGTCGACTCCGGCCAGTGCCTTGTAGGAAATCAGCGTGACTCCTGTGTCCATATCAACTGTGGAGTTGTAGAAGTATGAGTCACCGGCGCTGACGTTGTATACGACGACCGTGTCCCAGCCGTTGGCCGGATCGAGCGCGCTCATCGCGTGGGAGATGTCCGGGAAGGCCTTCCCCGGCACCGCAGTTGCGGGGTCGCTGCTGTCGCCGAGATTCGATACATACACAACGCTGGCGCCGTTGTCGATGAATGATTTGGGCTGGGTCGCGAGGGTGTCGGTGAAGAAGGACTCATTTTCGATCGGCGCGGTGTCATGCGAAGTCAAGCGGTAGTAGTAGGTGTTGCCGCCGGAGACGGCGGTGTCGATCCAGAAGGAATCAGCAGGGCCGGTCATCTTGACCTCGTTGGCCATATTCGCCCAGTGGGTCGTATCGGGCGTGTTGACCAGCCGGTAGATCGTCACCCCGTTAAACCCGACCGAGCCGCCGTTGGTTTCTTCGTTCAAAGCCGGCGCCGTCCATGAAACCTTGATCTGCCCCGAGACGTTCGTGTCGAGCGTCACGGAAAGAGGCTTGCCCGGCGCGGTCGTGTCGGCGCCGGGAGCGGTGTCGACCTGACCCAGGCGGAAAGGCCTCCACACGATCGAATCGCCGTTGGACGGCTGACTGATCATCTTCGCGATCTTGTCCTCGTCCGACGTGTTCCACCAGTTGCGGGTGAAGGTGAATTTGTTGCCGGCAACGGTCGATGCGTTGTAGACGCCGCTGTCGGGATTCGTTCCCGACGGAATGATGTTGTTTTTCTGGACGGTGTCGGAGGAGGAGGTAAAATCGATATAGACCTGATATTTGGTGTTGTTTCTGAGATCGTTTTGAACAACGGTGTTGTTCGAACTCGAAGACAGATAGACGCCATGCTGCGTATTCGAACTGGCTGTGTTGCTCGTCAGCATATTGTTCGAACTCCCGGACATGTAGATGCCGTGTGTCGAATTGGAACTGGCTGTGTTGCCCGTCACCGTGTTGGTGTTCGATCCCGAACCGATAACCATGCCGTTGGCCGAATTCGAATTGGCCGTGTTGCTCGTCACCGTGTTGTTCGTACTCCCATCCAGATAGATGCCCCTCGTATTCGACATGGTCGTATTCCTGGTGATTGTATTGGATTCTGAACTGGCGCGGAGAAAAACGCCGTTGTTGCCGCATTCGCTTGCGCTGTCGCTTTCGATTCTCGAATTGTCCACGTTGTCGAATAGAATTCCGTCGTACGCCCCTGTCACGCCGAGGGTTTTGATCAAAAGGCCAACCTGAGTGTCGGCGTAGATGCCGTAGAGGCCGGCCGTCGAATTAATCCCCGGCGGGTCGATCACCGTCGCGCCGGAGTCCTTGCCGATCAGCGCGATGTTGTCGGTGTTGATGACGACGGTTTCGGTGTAAAGCCCGGCGTCGATGTAAATCGTGTCGCCCGGCTTCGCTTTCGTCAGCGCCTTCGTGATCGTCAAAAACGGCCGCCCGGACGAACCGTCCCCGGTGGTGTCGCCGACGGCGGTTGTGAACGTGTCGCCTGTGGTCGACCCGTCGTTCACGTACCACGTCGGGCCGGAATAAAAGGGAACCGTGTAGCCCCAGAAGGTGGTGGTGATATTGCCTCTGAAAGCATAAATCGTGTCGCCCGAACCGGGATACACCAACGCACCACCATTCACGCTGGCGGGGGCGGCCGCCTTCGTTTCCCATATGTTGTTGGTGATGGAATACGCCCAGAAGTTGGTGGTGAGATTACCTCCGAAAGCATAAATCGTGTCACCGGAACCGGGATGCACCAACGATCCGCCAAAATCCACGCCGGCCGGGGCGGCCGCCATCGTTGTCCATGCGTTATTCTTGATGGAATACGCCCAGAAGTTGGTGCTGCCATTACCTCCGAAAGCGTAGATCGTGTCGCCCGAACCAGGATACCCCAGTGCGCCGCCATTATTCACGGGGGACGGGGCGGCCACCTTGGTCTCCCATGTGTTATTGGTGATTGAATACGCCCAGAAGTTGGTGGACGTATTCCCTCTGAAAGCATAAATCGTGTCACCCGAACCGGGATACACCAACGATCCACCACCTTCCACGACGGCCGGGGCGGCCGCCCTCGTTGTCCATGTGTTATTTGTAATGGAATACGCCCAGAAGTCGGTGAAGGCATCACCTCTGAAACCATAAATCGTGTCGCCCGATCCGGGATACACCAGCGATCCGCCAAACTTCACGGTAGCCGGAGCGGCCGCCATCGTTGTCCATGTGTTATTTTTGATGGAATACGCCCAGAAGTTGGTGGTAAGATTACCTCCGAAAGCATAAATCGTGTCGCCCGATCCCGGATACACCAATGCGCCGCCAGGATTCACGGTGGCCGGCGAGGCGGCGAGGGTGGACCAGGTGTTGGGGGCTGCGGAGGCAGTGGAAAGTGGAAAGTGGAAAGTGAAAAGTAACAACAAGGCGGACAACCCCATGGACCGGCGGGGGGCGCGACGGGGGAATGCGAGGGTCAGACCGTAAGTTGTTAAGTTATTCGGTGGGGAGGCCATGGTGCCAGGCGTTGAATTGTTGAAAAAACGAAGCGAGAAGGGGTCATTCTTTAACAATGTATTCGGAGCCGTGTTGAATTTCAGCATCGCCTGTGGAGTCAGCCGTTGAAGGATTGACATCAGTCGACCTCCTGGATATCGGGGTCGTGCATGTCGCGGCCCACGAGAATTTCAGTGTGGCCGTTTTTGTTTTTGACGCTGATGTCCCAAGCCTGCATCGTTTTGGCGCCCAGCAGCATATCCTGATTCAATTCTGGAGACACAAACGCTTCGTCCTCAATTTCGTGGCCGGCGAGTTTGATCTGCAGATGAAGCAATCCCACCGCGGTGAGTTTGCCGCCCTTTGCCGCCGTCCCCAGTATTCGAGGTTCCTTGAACAACCAGATGGCCGCCTCTTTCGGCAGACGATCTTGCCGGACGATGGTGTAATACGATCCCCTATCCAGAACCACCTTAAAATGAGCCGACCCACCTTCCAGAGTTGTGATCTCCATGTCCTGAATCGGCTTGCTCATGACGGGGCTGACGGCGACAGGCTGTGATAGATGCGAACAATACTTTTGTATAGGGATGTGCTCTGGATCACAGTCAGTAGTGGGTGGGACACCCCAAGCCCTCCGACAAATGCCCTGTCTATCAGTCGGAAAAGCTTAAAACCCTGCACAAACCGGAGCCGTCTTCCTGCATCGGTACCTTATCCATGAGTCCTGCCCCCGAATATATACACAAATGTACTATCGGCAGGAACCGACCCCTCGGTTAATGCCCCTAGAGGTTACCCGCAGGCCTCGTATAAGTCAAGAAAAATGTTTGTGATCTAGATCACAGTCGGGCGAATGGAGTCACAGCAATCGGCAGCGGTAGACGGCGTAGGCGGCGCCGAAAGCAACACCCTTTTTAACCACCCACAACCGATGGAGGCAATTTCCGAGCGGCATCCGGATCAACCAGCCAGGTCAGCCTTCCGGCAGCCGGCCCAACTCCCTGGGACGGATAAAGATCAGAATTTGGGGCGCCGTGAAGAACCTCATACAGAGCGTCAGCCTTGTCGGCCCCGGCCGCCATGAACAATACATGGGCGGCGGCGTTCAGGACGGGATAGGTCATCGTCACCCTCTGCCATGGAATTGACGTGTCCTTGAACTTTTCAACCTCATTGGCCACCACCCACCGCTTACGCTCCGTGAGCGCGCCGCTGCCGGGAAAAAGCGACGCCGTGTGGCCGTCCGGACCCATTCCAAGGAGAATCAAATCGAATCGGGGAAACGGCTCCTGGTCCGATTGCCCGAATACCCGGAGCAGCGTTCCCTCATACTCGGCCGCCGCGATGTTGGGAGGCGCCTCCCCCCGGATGCGGTAAATCTGCCGGGGCGAAAGGGCAACGTGCATCAGCAAGGATGAGTTGGCAGTGCGGAAGTTGCTGTAATCGCTTTCGGGCGGAACACAGCGCTCGTCACCGAAAAAGATTTGGACTTTTTTCCAGTCCACGCGGTTCCGAAAGTCATCGGCGGCCAGGAGAGCGTACAGGCCCCTGGGAGTCGACCCGCCCGCCAGGGCGACTGAAAAACGATCCGACGCGGCCGATACGGCCTCGACGAAGATCTCCGCAGCCCGCCGGGAAATCTCCTCGGGCGACGCGCAGACCGTGACGTCGATTTGGGTGATGGGTTATTTCCGCGTGGCGGCGAAATAGGCGGCGCCGAGGAGGGCCGTTTTGTCGTTGAGAATGACTTTGACCGGAATTTTTTTAAGCAAATTCTGGAATCGGCCTTTGGCGAAAAAGGCCTGCATAAAGACTCCGTCCCGCAGCTTGTCGATAATCTTTGGCGCTATCCCCCCCCCGATAAAAACTCCTCCGGTCGACATGGCCTTGAGGGCCAGATTGCTGGCCTCGGCGCCGTACATCGTGACGAAAACGTCCAGTGTCTTGACGCACAAATCCGATTTTTTGGCCAACCCGGCCCTGGTGATCGCGGCGCTGGGGTCGCCCTGCCGGATCTCTTCGGCAAGCCACGCGGGTTCCTGGCCAAATCGGCCTGTGGATTTGAGAAAATCGTACACGTTCTTAAATCCCGGACCCGACAGCACCCGCTCGCAACTCACATGCGCCGGCCACTTGTCCAATAGAAATTTCACCAGCTCGATCTCCAATTCGCCCCGCGCGGCCAGATCGCAGTGCCCGCCCTCAATGCCGAATGCGTGGTAGGATTTGCCGTCCCAGAACATCACCGCCTCGCCGAGTCCAGTGCCGGCGGCGATCACGCATCGGTTGCCCCGGGCTTTCGCGTCCCCGTCATGGAGAACATGGAAATCGGATTTTTTAAGTACCTGAATTCCCCATGCGTTGGACTCGAGGTCATTGAGCAGCCACACGGGTTTGCCCTTGATTTTTTTTGAGAGGACTTTCGCGTCGATCACCCACGGCAGATTCGTGGCTTCGCAACGGTTGTTGATAATGGGGCCGGCGATCCCAAAACAGGCCCGATCGATTTTTTCGGGATGTTTATTCAGATAGTCCGCGATAATGGTTTCGAGACTCGGATTTTCCCGGCTCTTGTAGGTCGCAAGAGATTTCGGCCGATAGATATCTTTTGGCGAAAAAAGCGCGATATTGGTCTTGGTTCCCCCGATGTCTCCCGCTAGGATCATGTTCCGGCGCTTACTGCGGGATGTACCACTTGCGCCCATCCTTCGCGAGGAGCTTGTTGGCGTCGTCCGGCCCCCAAGCGCCGGCGGCGTAGTTGGGGAAATGCCGCGCGGGGAGGCTCTGCCAGACATCGAGGATGGGAGTGGCGATCTGCCAGGAGGCGTCGACCATGTCGAATCGCGGGAAGAGGGTGCTGTCGCCAATCATGACGTCATAGATGAGCGTTTCATAGCCGGTCTGGGGGATCGCATGAAAATGGTCCTCGTAATTAAAATTCATCCGGACTGACTTGAGATGCACCGCCGGACCCGGGACCTTGGCCTCAAACTGCAGCGAAATCCCCTCCTGCGGCTGGATGTGAATGACCAGCCGGTTCGGCGAGATGTGCTCGACGTCGGTTTGCCGGAACAGCATTTTCGGAGCGCGTTTAAACTGGAGCACGACCTGGGTCACCCGCTGCGGAAGACGCTTGCCGGTCCGCAGGTAGAAGGGGACTCCGGCCCAGCGCCAGTTGTCAACGGCGAGTTTCATGGCGCAGTAGGTTTCGGTGTTGGATTTGGGATTCACGGACGAGTCGTCGCGGTATCCCTGGACATTCCCGTTGCCGATCGATCCGGGTCCGTACTGGCCGCGGACGGTGTTTTCGAGGATTTCCTCCGGCGTCATGGGTCGGATGGCGCTGATGACTTTGACTTTTTCGTTCCGGATATCCTCCGGCCGGAGGCTGATGGGCGGTTCCATGGCCATGACGGACAGGACCTGGAAGACGTGATTTTGAATGATGTCCCGCAGTGCCCCCGAGGTGTCATAGTATCCGCCGCGGCCTTCGACGCCGAGGGTTTCGGCCACGAGAACCTGGACGTGATCGATGAACTGGTTGTTCCAGATCGGCTCGAAAATGCCGTTGGCGAACCGGAACATCATGATGTTCTGGACGGTTTCCTTGCCCATGTAATGGTCGATCCGGTAGATCTGGTCCTCGTTGAATACCCGGCCGACTTCGTCGTTCAATTCCCGCGAGCTGTCGATGTCCCGGCCAAACGGCTTCTCAATGATGATTCGCGTCCAGCCCTTCCGGTCGTTCCCGCCGGCGCCGGGGCTGCCGGCGGTGAGGTCCACGGTGCCGCCGCCCGCGGCGGCCCGATTGAGACCCGCGGCGCCAAGCATTTTTGCGATGGTCCCGAAAAATATGGGAGGGACGGAGAGGTAATACAAAAAGTTTCCGCCGGTTTGGTGACGCTGGTCAACCTCCGACAGAAGCGCCGCAAGGCCCTGGTAAGCGGCGTCTTCGTTGAAATTGCCGGACTGGTAATAGAAGCATTTGACGAACTCCGCTACGCGGTCGCGCGGAACTTTTTTATCGGCGAATTCCCTGAGATTGGCGTCCATGTAGGACCGGAACTCCTCGTGGGTCATGGGCCGGTTGGACACGCCGATGACGGCGACGTTTTCGGGGAGGAGATTCTGGATGCGGAGATTATACAGGGCCGGGATCAGCTTGCGCTTGCACAAATCTCCCGACGCGCCAAAAATGACTATAACACAGGGGTCGCCCGGCCGCTCAGTATCGCTCATGTGGGTCTGCTAGGCCTTGACCGGAGCTTTGCGCGGGCCGACGGTTTTGCCGCCGGCTGTTTTGATGGCGTGACCGCCGAATTGCTGACGGAGCGCCGCGACGACCTTGTCGGCGTATTCCTCCTCCTCGCGGGAGCGGAACCGGGTGAAGAGCGACATGGCCAGAACGGGCGCGGGGACGTCCTCGTCGATGGCGGCCTGCAGGGTCCAGCGGCCTTCGCCGGTATCTTCGACGTATCCTTTGACGTTGGCCAGATCGTTGTCCTGCGCGTAAGCGGCTTCGAGCAATTCGAGGAGCCACGATCGGACAACGCTGCCGTTATTCCAGATTTTGGCGATCTCGTGGAGATCGAGGTTGTATCCCGACTTGCGCAGGATCGCGAATCCCTCGCCGTAGGCCTGCATCATGCCGTATTCGATGCCGTTGTGAACCATCTTGACAAAATGCCCCGATCCGTTTGATCCGCAGTAGACGTATCCGTTTTCCGGCGCGAGAGTTTTGAAAATCGGCTCGAGCCGCTTGAAAATCACCTTGTCGCCGCCCATCATCATGCAGTATCCGACCTTGAGGCCCCAGATTCCGCCGCTGGTGCCGACGTCCATATAGTTGATGCCTTTTTTCTTGAGCGTCTCCGCCCGGCGGGCGTCGTCGGTGAATTTGGAATTGCCGCCGTCGATGATGACGTCGTCCTTGTCGCACAAATCCGCAATCGTCATCACCGTCTCCTCCGTCGGTTTGCCGGCCGGTACCATGACCCAGACTGCGCGAGGTTTTTTCAATTTGGAAACCATTTCCGGGAGAGTCGCCGCGCCGGTGACGCCTTTTTCCTTTGAAAGTTCCTTGACCGCGTCGGCGCTCCGGTCGAACGCGACCACCTGATGGCCGCCCTGCGTGAGGCGTTTGACCATGTTGCCGCCCATTCTTCCCAAACCCACCATTCCCAGTTGCATGTCAGATGACTCCTTTCAAAATCACTGTCAGTGTATCGGCCGTCCTATCGGACGACGGCGGTCACCGCCTTGCGGAGACGTTCCAAACCTTTATCAACATTTTTTCCGAGATGGATCCTGAGGAGCCTGCGGTCGCGTTTGGCCAGGCACTGAAAATCACCCAGGGACTGCGCTTCCTTGAGTACCCCGAACGTAAACGGCTCGCCCGGGATCTGCAGGTCTTCCGGATCGTCGCAGGTGATCTGCGTGAAAAGCCCGGTGTCGGGCCCGCCCTTGTGAAGCTGCCCGGTCGAATGCAAAAATCGGGGTCCGAATCCGACCGTTGTCGCGACCTTTTTGGCGTCCCGGACGGTCGTCCGGATCGATTGAAGGGCCTTGATGTGGGCGGTGCTCATTTCGATGTAGGCGTTGAATGCGGCGTAGTCGCCTTTTTTAATCCGGCCCAGATGCGCGTGGAGATAGGATTCGAGCGAGGCTTTCGGGAATGGGCTGCGTGCGGCTTTTTCCTTGAGCGAAGAAGCGCTCTTTTTGTCCGCATACAGTTCGATCCCGTCACTCTTCAAAATCGGCTCTTCCCTGGGTAGGGCGCCCTTTTTCTTGTATTCCTCCAAGAGGGCCTTGGTATTGTCCTTGCTTTCCTGGACATTGGGCTGATCAAAGGCGTTGATGCCGATGATCGCTCCGGCGGTGGCGGTGGCGATTTCCCAGCGGAAGAATTCCTCGCCAAGGTCCGTTGGCGCGTCAATGACGCACCGGACGACCGGCTGACCCGCTTTTTCCAGGGCATCTACCAGTTTGTCCTGTTTGGCATCCGGCTGTTTGGTGACCCGCACGTAAGCGAATACGCGGTCGTCGCCGTAGACTTCGGGCGAACCGAGCGGTTCATCCGCGACCGGAATGAGACCCTTGCCTTCCTTGCCCGTGCTTTCGGCCATGAGCTGTTCGAGCCACGCGCCGATATCCCCGATCGCGGGAGACGCGATGACGGTCACTTTGTCCCGGCCTTTTTTGGCCAGCTCGCCAAGGATCGTGCCGAGGACGACGCCCGGGTTGTCCTCGGGCGGGACGCAGGACGCGCAACTGTGGATCATGCGGTCGGTCTCCGTCAGAAAAGCCCGGACATCCAGGCCCATTGCGGCGGCCGGAACGAGTCCGAATTTGGATAGAGCCGAATACCTGCCGCCGATTTCCGGGACGCCGGAGAAGATATGCCAGAATCCGGCGGCGGAGGCGGCTTTTTCCAACGCCGATCCCGGATCGGTGATGGCGATGAAATTCTCGGCGGCCTTGGCGCCTTTCACCTTTTTCATTTTGTCGAAGAAATACGCGGAAAAGACATTGGGTTCGGTGGTGGATCCTGATTTGGAGGCGACGATGCAGAGCGTTTTGGCCAGATCGACTTTTTTCTCAAAAGCCATGACCTGGGCCGGTACCGTGCTGTCCAGCACGAGGAGTTCCGGATGGCCCTTGATCACGCCGAACGTCATCTTGAGGACCTCCGGGCACAGACTCGATCCGCCCATGCCCAGAAGCAGAACATGCTTGAATCCGCGTTTTTTGACTTCCTCGGTAAACGAGGTCAGCCGCTCCACCCGCTCCAGTTCCTGCTCGGTTACATGGAGCCATCCAAGAGCGCCGCGGATGACGGGGTGATGCTCCTTTTTTTTGGTCCAGAGCGTCGGGTCCTTGTCCCAGAGCCTGCGGACGAATCCCGATTTTCTCATCGACTCCAGCGACGATTTGACGGTCTCGGCCAAGGCGCCGATCTGGTAGGTCTGGCGGTTGACCGTATCGCCGAGGATTGCCGCGCGTTTCTGTTCAACCGCGCTCATGAGCTCGTCGAACGAATCCGAAAAAGACTTGACCCCGTCGTCGAGGAGTTTGTCGGTTGCGGCCTGGAGGCTGATGCCGAATTCGGCGAGGGATTTGAGTTCCTTGTCCGCCTGGGCGGGGTTTTTATCGAGCGTAGCGGCGGGCCGGCCATGATCGCGGAAAGCGCTGAACGTCGCCGTGGGAATCGTGTCGACGGTGTCCGTGCCGATCAATCCCTCGACATAAAACACGTCGCGGTATTTGGGATTCTTCGTGCTCGTCGACGCCCACAAAAGACGCTGAGTCCGTGCGCCCTTGTCGGCCAGTTTTTTCCATCGGGGTCCGGCGATGATTTGGGTGTAGAGCTGGTAGGCCTTTTTCGCGTTGGCGATGGCGATTTTGCCCTGAAGGTCCGCGAGGCGGCCGCGGTCGGCATCGGATTTGATCGCGGGCATCTTCAGCGCGATCTGCTTGTCGATCTCGGTGTCGATGCGGCTGATGAAAAAGCTGGCCACGGACGATATGTTCCGGATGTCGCCGCCTGCGGCGACGCGTTTTTCGAGTCCCGCAAGGTAGGCGGTGATGACTTTCTCGTACATGTCGACGGCAAAAAGAAGCGTGACGTTGATGCTTAGACCCTCGGAAATCAACCGCTCGACCGCCGGGATGCCGGCGGGCGTTGCCGGGACTTTGATCATCACATTGTCCCGCCCGACTTGCTTGCGCAGGCGAAGCGCCTCGTTGATCGTTCCCTCCGTGTCGTTCGCCAGGTAGGGGGAAACCTCGAGACTCACAAACCCGTCGCGGCCCTTGGTGCGGTCATACACGGGCTTTAAGAGATCCGTGGCGCGCTGGATGTCCTCGACGGCCAGGGTTTCATATATTTCGTCAACGCCTTTTTCGCGTTTGACAAGGACTTTGATGGCGCTGTCATAATCGGTGCTGCCGGAGATGGCGTTTTTGAAAATAGTGGGATTGGACGTAATGCCCAGAAGGCCGTCATTGTCTATCATGCCCTGGAGCTCACCGGAAGTAATCAGCCCCCGGCGGATATTGTCGTACCAGATGCTCTGGCCGTACTCCTGAACCTCGACCAGCGGGTTGACCTGTGTCTGTGTCGCCACGTTCGGAACCACCCCTTCTCCCCTGTTCCCCCTTAACCGGCCCACGCTAGCTTGAGCCAGCCTGGAAGTCCACCTAAAAATGCGCGGATTATGGAGGGGGGCTAGGAAATTGACTTCATGTGCGGCCCAGTCTATGATCAGAACATGGACCTCACAGACATGTGGCAGGAGGCCGTTCGGACCACCCGGATCAGGCGAAAACGACTGGCGAGTCTCGAGACGTTCGAGGATACGCGTCTGCCATATGTCCTCGTGAGCGAACACTCTCGAATCGAATCGCACTCCAATGTCCGGCAAGGAATGGTCGACGTGGCCAAACCCAGACTGCTTCTGCCGGATCACCATCCCCAGTTCGAGGGATTCAATTTTGAGTCTCTGAAATCGGACGAGAACAGCGTCACGACGCTCATGTATATCCGGGGCGTGCGGTTTCCGAGCATGAAATTCAAGAATGTGCAGAGTCATCAAGTCTATGACGGGACCGTCGAGGAGGCGATTTCGCAGTACGGGCGGGACCTGGCCCGGGGGGAAGACGTCCATACGGGACTCATCCAGAGCCGTGAGGACGTATGGCCATTCGCGCTCATTTTTTACGTGTCGCTTCTTATCTCCAAAAACCTTCCCAGGGACATCGAGCGGTTGCTGGAAGAATTCCGCGAGCAGCCGCCGGATCCGCAGACCCGGTAACCCGCCCCCCATCACTCGTTGATTTATTTTTGTGGGTTTTTGTCCGGCGGGGCCGCCATCCTATACCAGATTCTCTGGATGCGTCGGCTCAGCCTGCTGGTCGGCTCAACGGCGGTTTCGATCGGCATCTGCCTCGCGGCGTTCATGGCCGGCCTGGGTCTGGGCAGCTGGTTCTGGGGGAATACGGCCGACCGGACGATCCGGCGGGGCAGGCTGTTTGCGGCGCTGGAAATGGGAATCGGCCTTTTCGGCGCTGCGTCCCTGCCGGTCTTCCAGGGGTACGCGGCATTGCTGGATCGGATCCATGCGTCGACCGGTTCAACAGCGGCCGGGCTGATCATCGAATGCGGGGGGATTTTTTTGGCGCTTCTGGTCCCGACTTTTTTGATGGGCGGGACGTTTCCGGTCGCGGTCCGGTATCTCAGCGACGCATCGCCGGGTCTTGGCCGGCCGATCGGATTCTTCTACGGAATCAATACCACAGGCGCCGCGGCGACCGCGTTTCTTGCTCCCACCGTCATCCTGCCGGTTTTCGGAGTCTCCGGCGCGACCTATCTGGCGGTCGGATTGAACCTCATGGCCGGCAGTTGCGCATTCTTCCTGCCTGACGCCAACCGGTCAAACCGCGACACTCAAAAACTCCCCGACGGCGACGCGACTCGGTCGCGCGCGGCGGGGACGTGCCGCTGCCCGGGCGCCTCTCCATATTATACAGGGGCCGCCCTGTTTCTGTCCGGCCTGGCGGCGCTGGGACTTGAGACGCTTTACAACCGGGTATTGGTCCTGACCTTTGGCGGGTCGCTTTATTCATTTTCGTTCATTCTCGGCGTGTACCTCTTGGGCATCGGATTGGGTGGCCAACTATTTGCGGTCATCGAACGGGGACGAGACTCGCGCCAGATTTTTTTTCTGGCCCAGTTCCTGGTGTTCTGCCACGTTGCCCTGACCTGTCCATGGATCGACCAAATCCCGGCGATCCAGCTTCGTGTGTTCGATCGGATCGATGGACAGTTTTGGGCGTTTCAGGCGGCCAATGTGCTGGTCACCGCGATGCTCGCCGGACCGGTGGCGCTGGGATTCGGGGTGGGATATCCGGCGGCGATTAAAAGCCTGAGCGGTGACCGGGATCGCGTCGGCCACATCACCGGTATGTGGGCGGCGGTGAGCGGTGCGGGAAGCGCTTTGGGAAGCCTGATCGTCACCTTTGTGTTCCTGCCGGGCGCCGGGAGCTTTGGCACGTTTATCTTCATCATCGCCGTTCTGGGCCTGTCCCTGTTTTTGATCAGCCTTGCCCTGACACAAGCGGTGCCGGCCCGCAAGACCCAACACGCGTGGATGGATGCGGTCCGACCCCTCGGGCCGGCCGCTGTGGCGGCACTCATGGGGGTGACGATCCTGCTCATGGTGGTGCGGCCGAGGTGGGATATGAGACCGTTTCACGCCCAGATCGGATCTCTGCCGGACTGGGCGCTGCGATCATGGCGGCAAAAAGAATTCCCGGCGATTATTGACGCGCTGCGGGTGAAGGCGTTCTACGAAGGCCGCGAGGGGACAGTCAGCGTGGTGGAAACGGATTCGGACGAACCGACAGTCGAGGCCGGGACGAACCTGATGGGGTCGGGCAAGACGTTGAGTTTATATGTGAACGGGAAAATCGACGCCAGTGACAATCCATCGGACATGGTCACGCAGAGCATGCTGGCGCACCTGCCGATGCAGTTTCTCCCGGCGGTCCGGCGAGCGCTGGTGGTGGGCATGGGCAGCGGCGTCACCGCGGGCGCCCTGGCCGACTATCCGATCGGCCAGGTGGACGTTGTTGAGATTTCGCCGGAGGTCGTCCGGGCGGCGCGGGAGTTTTTTGGGCATGTCAATCGCGGCCTTCACCATCGGCCGAACGTCGCGATCACCGTTGACGACGCCCGGCACACGCTCCTGAGAACGCCGCCGGATCGCGCATATGACCTCATCATCAGCGAGCCGTCGAACGCATGGCTTTCCGGCGCATCGAACCTCTTCACCCGCGACTACTTCTCCCTCTTGAAAACTCGCCTCGCCCCGGACGGCATTTTGTGCCAGTGGTTTCAGATGTACTCCCTGTCCTGGGACCACATGCTCACACTCCTGTCCACGATCCATTCGGTCTTTCCCAATTTTTATGTTTTCAACTTCTCACACCTGACCTCCGGAGGAGATCTGATCATCCTCGCATCGCACCGGCGGATTGCCTGGCCCGACCCTCTGCCGGAAGGACTCGATCCGCGCCTGGCCGCATCGCCCCATCTGGATCGAATGAAAACGGTGAACGATCTCATGAGAGGGTATCTCGGAGGCGCAGCCGAGTTTGGGCCGGTACTGTCAGGCCGGGCCGGACACACGGATGATCGGCCGATATTGGAATTGGAGGGGCCGAAAGATCTTTTTTTGGAAAGCTCGCGCCAGAATCTGCTCCGCTTTGTGGGTATCTCCACCGAGGCCGATCTGGAGTGGTCGGTCAAACACGGCGACATTACGGCGGCGTTCGGAACAAAGTCACGCCTCCCGGAGGAATTTCGCCGGGACATGTCGGCCGGAGTCCGACTTCGCGTGGTCAGTTTTCTGGACGAATCCCGGACGTTCCTCCGCCGGCAGACGTTCCGTTCCGCCCGATGGACCGATCCTCATGGCGGACGGCTGGAACTGCTGTCCCCGCTGATCGGCATGTCTCCCGAAAACGCCCTGCCGGTCACCATCAACGCCTTCGCCGGCCGCGCGGCCGAATTGCCGGTGGGGGTGTCGCTTGATGGCGCGCGGAAAGTGAGGTTTTATGCTTCGGGTGATTCGAGCGGCGTGAGGGTTTTCGCAGGATGGAACGATCCGGCGGTCGGGCGGACTTTTTTCATTCGCTATCGGTCCGATCGACCCGAACTCTCCATTGCCCTTCGGAAAGAGGTGTTGCATGGATTTGCCGGTGTCTCCAGGCCGTAACAATCGCCGGAAAAAAATAAGCCTCCTGATGGCGGGCCTGATCGCCGTGACCGCAACCGCCGGAGGCGCGGGATGCGGCCTGAAACCACAGGTGGGAACGACTGTCAACCCGACGGCGTCGGTCAGACCGATCACGTCCAATGGGGTACGCCAAAAAATCGAAACCCTGCGTGGAAAAAAGGCTGTGATGGTCACCATCTGGGCGACGTGGTGCATGCCCTGCGTCGAAGAGATGCCCGGTCTGGTCAGGATCCAGAAAACCTATGCGGCCGATCTGGACCTGATCCTGGTCTCGGCCGATTTCCCGGAGGACGCGCCGAGGGTTGACTCGTTTCTGGCGAGCGTTCAGGCGGGATCGGCCGGCTATATCAAATCGGAGCCGGACCAGGACTTTCTGTCGGGATTTCCCCCGGAGTGGTCCGGGTCCCTTCCGGCGATCTGGATCTATGACAGATCCGGCAACAAGGTTGCGTTCTGGGAGCGGCAGGTTTCGGAGGAGATGATCGAGTCGCACGTTCGGATGGCATGCGGATTTTCCCCGGCCCGTCCGTGAAGCGTGGACAAGCGCGTCAGGGGGTATGTCAAAGGGGCCGGGTGTCGCCGGAATTGACAGGGGCCGGAATCGGAAAGATAATCTCCGAAAATCAGAAGGTGGTGATTCGCGTGATCACAATGCGGCGTGTTATCCCGATGCTGACCTTGGCCCTCATCGGTCTTTTGGTGTCGGCGCCGGCCGACGGTGCGGCAAAGGGCAAAGGGAAGAAGGCAAGCGCGGGGGGAGAACTGGACATCGGCCAGGCGGCGCCGATGGTTGACCGCAAGATGATGGATGTGTCCGGCAAGGAGATGTCGCTGGCGGATCTCAAGGGGCAAAACGGGCTCCTGGTGGTTTTTTCATGCAATACCTGTCCCTTTGTCATCGCGTGGGAAAATCGGTACGCGACCATCGCCGAGATTTGCAGGAAAAAGGGCATCGGCATGGTGGCGGTCAACTCCAATGAGGCCAATCGGGATGGCGTCGATTCCCTGGAGGAAATGAAGCAGCGCGCCAGGGATAAAGGGTATGCGTTCGCCTACGTGGTGGACAAAAATTCCGATCTGGCCAACGCCATGGGAGCGACGCGAACGCCCCATGTGTATCTGTTCGACCGGAAACTCAAACTGGCATACCGGGGCGCGATTGACGACAGCAGTCAGGACGTGGCCGAGGTCAAATCTCCCTATGTGGTGTCGGCGGTCAACGCTCTGGCCGCAGGCGAGGAGATCGGGGTGAAGAGCACCAAATCGATCGGATGCTCAATTAAGCGATTGAAGTAAAAGGCGCCTGTTTAGAGTCATGCCAGCTAACTTAAGGGGTCGGAACTTCACAAAATTTGCGGCCGCCTGGA
>CAZHRJ010000039.1:0-22415 GCA_964534765.1 uncultured bacterium | reverse complement strand
TCAACATCGGTCCGAGATACGCCACTCGGAAGTGTTTTCGATCGGATATCCCCATGGCCTTCTGCAAATCTTCCCGTCGAACCGGCGCCACAGTAGCCACCTTTAACCCCTCGATGACTTGGGGGGTGACTTGGGGGGTGACTTGGGGGTGACTTGTTCGGTGGCTTGGGGGCCAGCCTCCGTCCTCATTTTCTCCGACCGGCGAAACCTCACGATAAAGGATGATCCCGTCTCCTCGAATTCCGGGGCGGGGATGCCGGCTTCGCGGCAGAGAGAGATGATGTTCTGCGTTCCCTTTTCCGATCGACGCCCACGAAAATCCGGCCGCCTCGGTGCGTCGCGAAGGCCGCCACGGTCTCGACGATTTCCTTCCATTCGCCGAGGGATTCCTTCCACTACACGGTTTCCGATTCGGGAGGGATGGCCGTCCGCCTGCCGTCGGATTTCCTTCTGGTGCGCATGCTCATAGTTTCGTTGGAGGATAACTATGCGGCGGTATGGGGGCAAGGCGTTTGTTCCGCGACGACGCATAGACCGGCACACGCAGCCGGCGCACGAGACCTCGCGGGGCCGCGCATCCTTGACCGGCCCCCACGGCATTGTTTTGATGCGATTACATGGATTCGGAAGTGAAACGCCTTCGCAATGAAGTCGAACGATTGAGGGATGAGAACACAAACCTTCGGAATCTGCTCGGTCTGCCCGCGCCCGAGCGGCAACCGCACCTTCAAATGGATGTTCGAGATTTGCCGCGGAGTTCCAAGCCCCTGCCCGAGGTGACGAAAGATTCTTCCGTCGAAGAAAAAATTGGGCTGTTCAGATTGTTGTTCCGAAGCCGGGATGATGTTTACGCCGTCCGATGGGTCAGCGAGAGATCAGGAAAGCAGGGCTATTCGCCTGTCCGTGAAGGCGGGGCATTTGGAAAAAAGGCGCGTTCGAAAAAATGTGTGCCGTTGACCGATTCGGCCATCAAGGATCATCTGGCCGGAGAGCGGACGGTCGGTGTGTTTCCGCTGTTATTGGACAACACGTGTTGGTTCCTGGCCTGCGATTTCGACAAGGGAAGCTGGGTTCTCGATGCCGTGGCATACCTGAATGTCTGTTCACGCCACGGAATTCCGGCTTATTTGGAACGGTCGCGTTCCGGAAACGGGGGCCACGTGTGGATATTTTTCTCCGCTCCGGTCTCCGCGACCTCGGCCAGGCAGATGGGCATGAGGCTTCTGCGCGAGACCATGATCGTACGGGCTGAGTTGGATCTTGCGAGTTATGATCGATTTTTTCCCAATCAGGATTTCGTTCCGAGCGGGGGATTTGGAAATCTGATCGCTCTGCCTCTTCAGAAAAAATGCCGGCAAGCCGGAAACACCGAATTCGTCAATCCGCACGATCCGGAACTGCGAACGTGGGCAGATCAGTGGGCATTCTTGAGTCAGGTCAAACGGCTTTCTCCTGCCCACGTCGACGCCTTGCTCGAACAACTGCCGGAGATAACGGTCGGGCTGGGCGCGGCGGCCAAAGCATCGCTGGAACTGCGGCAAAAATATCCTGCGCCTCAACACGTTCGGTGCGCGATCGGCGCCGCCATCAGCATCGAGAAATCCGGCATCCCGCCGTGGCTTCTTTCGCAGATCAAACACCTGGCGTCTCTTCACAATCCGGAGTTCTACAAACTCCAGAAATTGCGGAAGGAGACCTATCGAACACCGAGATTTATCAAGTGCTACGGCGAGGACATGAGCCATTTGCATTTCCCTCGGGGGACGATGGGCAACCTGCAGGAAATATTTTCGGCGGCCGGCACGGAATTGGTTGTCGCCGATCAACGCCCTTCACATCAAAAGCTGGCCTTGGAATTTCGCGGCCGGCTTCGCGCGGACCAGGAGAAAGCCCTGAATGCGGTTTTATCACATGACATGGGTGTTCTGGTCGCCCCACCGGGAGCAGGGAAGACGGTCATGGGATGTTTTGCGGTCGCCCGGCGAAATGTTCCGACGCTGATTCTGGCTCATCGAAAGCCCATTCTTGATCAATGGCGAGCGCATCTCATGGATTTGCTCGGCTTGAAATCTCGTGATGTTGGACAGGTGGGCGGCGGCCGGAACCGGCAAAGCGGCATTGTGGATCTCTCGATGATTCAGAGCCTCGATCGAATGGATGATCTCGAGGAATTCTTTGCGGCTTACGGATTCGTCGTGGTCGACGAGTGCCACCACATTCCGGCCGTCACGTTCGAGCGATGTGTGAGAAGGGCGCCGGCGCGCCATGTTCTCGGCCTGACGGCCACGCCTTATCGTCGGGATGGATTGGAGGGAATCATCGAAATGCAGTGCGGTCAGATCCGGCACAGGATCCAAGTTGAACGGAGTGGGTTGCAGATCCGATTGATGACACGCGATACCCGATTCTCATTCCCCGGGGTCGACACATTGCCGGTTCCCATCCAGGAAATTTTCGAGGCGCTGAGCAAAGACGAGCGCCGAAGCCGGCGGATCATCGAGGATGTCCTGCAGGCCATATCCCGCGGCCGGCGTTGCCTGATTTTGAGCCAGAGAAAAGAGCATTGTCAGGTTCTGGCCGACGGACTGGCCAAACACGGAAAGGATCCGTTCCTGCTGACAGGCGACCTTGGCAAAAAAGAAAGAACCGCCATCGTGGAAAATGTACGGAGCCTGCCACCGGACAAGGATCTCGTCATCGTCGCCACAGGACAATTTCTGGGAGAAGGCTTTGATTGTCCCCAGATCGACACCCTTTTTCTTGCATTTCCAATCTCATTCAAGGGAAAGGTTGTGCAGTATGTTGGCCGCGCGCTCCGGACCCATCAGAATAAGGGCGATGTCCTGATCTACGATTATGTCGACAGCGGCGTCCCGGTTCTGCGAAAAATGTTTGACAGGCGGCAGAAAACTTATCGAACACTCGGAGTTGACATGAAGGAAAATAAACCGGCGCCTGACCAGATTGAGCCGTCATTGCAACTCAGCAGATGACCTGTTCTTTATACGCCACCATTGCCGGTGAGGTTTCCCGCCTAAGCGTGGCCTAAGCCGGAAGTTCAAAAAACGGCCAAAAACGGCGAAAAGCGGAAAACAGCGGAAAACGTAACCCGGTATGAATCAATGGGCGCACGAGGACTCGAACCTCGGACCTCCTGCGTGTGAAGCAGGCGCTCTAACCAGCTGAGCTATGCGCCCGTTTACCAAGACGAACTCGTATCAACCATCGGAGTTTGGTTTGGACTTCGACATGGATGCCAAAAACGCCGATGGATAATGCGAATACATGTGTGTACTACGCCCCGCGTCAACCGTCAAACGGAAGCGGGGTGTAAGGAGCGATTCAGGAGGCGGGTTTGAACGTCGTGGCGGGCCGAAGCGTGGAAGCGGTCGAGAGGGGACTTGGGGTCTGGAAATAGCGGTAACTGATCGATCCGACTTTCGCTATAAAGCGCTTTGAATCCCGGTAGCTCGGGCCGTTCGCCGTCAGTACACAGATGATGTAGTCTCCCGCCGGCGAATAGACAATGCCCACATCATGACAGGCCCGGCGAAGAAGCCCGGTCTTGTGCGATAACCCGTAGTCCTTCGGCATGTACCTTGGCAGCCGGTCCTTGTATTTCACCCGCTGCATGATGCCCAGCATTTCCTGACAGAGCCGTGGATCCATCTTGCGGCAGCGATAGAGATCCTCCAGGATCATGCCCATTTCCCGGGCGGTCGTGAAATTTTCAACGCTGGTGTACGGCCGCAGCGTCAGACCCTGACGCGTGAGGTTCGTATGGATCAGACCGGATGCGGAAAACTGCCGCTGCAGATACTCCATCCCGACGGTCTGGATCAGCATCTCCTGGGCGATATTGTCGCTGACGGTGATCATTTCCTCGAGCAGTTCCCGGATGGTGAACTGCTCGCCATTGTTCCGCCATTTCAATTGCCCAGACCCCGCCTTCCGGGCTGACCTGTTGAGTGTGACCCTCTGGTCCAGACTCAATTCTCCCCGGCCGATTTTTTCGTATACCCCGATCATGACCGGAATCTTGATCAAACTCGCGCTGGGAACTTTGACGTTGGCGTTGTACGCCCACTCCTGATCCGTCTCGAGATTTTTGACGTACACACAGACCTTCCCGCGAAATCGGGTGATCTGCCGACGCATCTCGGCCGTCATCCGGTCAAACTCCCGCGTGGAGATGGTCGGCCGGTGCAGTACGGCCGGACCTGACCCGGATTCTCCAACCGATGACGCCGGGGTGTCGGCCTGCACACTCCGGGCGGGACGACCGGCGGACGCATCAACCGGACCGGCTGACGAAATTGAAAAAAACTTGCCGACTCCCATCCCGAAGATCAGGGCAACCGTCGTCAGGATCATCAATTTTAGAAGTGACACTACTCGTGTCATCATAGCCACCTGGTCCGCCTCATTGGAATATACGTATTATACTGTCTTCCCTACGATTCGGCAATTCCTGAAGAAAAAATGAAAAGAAAAAAATTTGGCCAACCCGTCATTCCGGACATGCCGGGCCGCTTCCCCGGACCTGCGAAGGGTCGGGTCTTGGCCGGTACTTGTGAAAGCTATAGTAACTCTGCGCATAAGCCACCGCCAGACCCCGCCAGCCATCGAGGATGCCCATCTGCAGGATCGCGCTCCGGAGAAAGGTCGCCGGCGGACGTGTCAGACACGATACCCACGACGGCGCTGCCGTCGACAAGGAGGCAAACCGGCGTTGCTTGATCAGGAACCCCTGCCAATCCCTTGCGGTGAAATGATGCAACGGACTCGTTAGCCGGTCCGTCGGACCGGACACCTCCAATCGCTCATGCACCGCGCGGACAGGATAGATCGCGCGGTCGGTCCGGACCAAACGGATGACCCAGTCGGGATACCAGCCGCCATGCCGGATTGGCCGGCCGAGAAAAAAGGGAAGACGGTTGACCGCGTAACCGGAAACGGGTGAATCGGAATCGCGTTTGACCCGCTCGATCTCCTCAATCAGCTGCCGCGTTACACGCTCGTCCGTGTCGAGGTTCATCGCCCATGTCCGGCGGCACTGGGACAGGGCAAAGGATTTCATGGAGGAGAACCCGTCAAAGGGCCTGAGAAAAACATGGGGCGTAATGGTTCGCGCAACGTCCGCCGTACCGTCCCGGCTTTCCGGATCCACTACGACCACAATCTCGTCCGCAATCGGGCAAGCTGCATCCAGACACTCCCTCAGATCCGCGGCCGCATCCCGAGCGATCAGAAATACCGATAAACCGGGCGGGATCATCGCAGAATGCTGGCCTCCCGGTCGCCCGGACGCGTTTTCCAGCGGCGATGCGGCCAGAACCACTCCTCCGGATGCCGGCGGATGACATCCCCGAAGACCGCGTTCATCTCGTTCATCAGCCGGCGTTCCTCATCATCCCGGTCGGCCCGGGCGTTCGGCACCAGAACTTTTTCAATCCATGCTAGATATCCATCGCCATCTTTTCGCAAAAATCCAAAAACCATCGGCAGCTGAAACCGCATCGCCAAAACCACCGGCAACCGCGTGGTGGACGCGGGGAATCCAAGAAAAGGGTAAAACTCCCCCTGATACCCCGCATTTTGATCCGCCAGGATCGCCACCGACTTGCCTTCCTTTAATGCCTCCACACATCCCTTGAACGCGTTCCTCTTCTCGATCGTGTCCGTCCCCAGCCGGCGGCGGATCAACGCTACGACCCTGCGCACCAGCCAGCCCCCCGGCGGCCGAACCACCACGGCCATGCGGGTCTGCAGGGGCTTCTCCAGCTTGGCGCCCAGATCAAACGGCCCCAGATGCCCGGAAACGCAAATGTAGGGCGGCACAACCTGCGCGGCCTTCACCACTGAAATGTCATATCGAAACCGGGGTCGCCGGGCGGGATTTCTGCGGCAGGTTTTCAGAATCGCGCAGACGTTGTCAGCCAGCCGGATGAGCGATCTAAAGTAAATGCGCGGGCCGCGGGGACCGAAGGCGATACGAAGATTGGCGTGGGCGATTCGACGAAAGCGTGGAAAATGGCCGATGGCCAGAACGCAAAAATAAATCATCAACCGAATCATGCCGATGGATCAAAAAACGGCTGGGCGATCCGTCAGGTCCGATACTCGGAATTGATCCGAACATACTCGGCCGAAAGATCGCACGATAGAAATCGGCCGGACTGCCGGCCGCCGTGAAGATCGATGTCGATCCGCACGCACTTGGTCCGTAGAGCGCTTCTCAACGCCGTAGTACCGTAGGTGGCCCGGTCCACCACGCCCCGGCTGATTGCCCGCACGCCGTTGAATGCGACGTCGATTTTGTCATCCTGAACCTCCCGCACACCGCTTCGCCCCAGCGCCGCCAGCACCCGGCCGACGTTCGGATCCTCCCCATGAACGGCGGTTCGAACCAGAAGCGAGTCCGCCACACACCGCGCGGCCAACTTACCGGACGCCGCGGTCCGAACTCCCCGCACCACCACCTCGATCACTTTCGTCGCCCCTTCGCCGTCCTCCACCATCTTCCAGGCCAGCCGCTCGCATACCCACGTGAGCGCCTCTAAAAAAAGACGCGCGGCCGGCCGATTCCGGCCGGCACCGGAGGCGTCGGCACTTGGAGCCGCGGAGCGGCTGATCCGGCCGGCGCCGATCGTCACGCCGCTGGCGCCGTTGGCCAGCAACAGGAGCGTGTCATTGGTGGACGTATCCGCGTCAACGGAAATACAGTTGAAGGACACGTTCCCGGCGAGACTCAGCATCTGTTTTAACATCGCGGGAGAAATCGATATGTCGGTCACGAGAAACCCAAGCATCGTCGCCATGTTGGGCGCGATCATCCCGCTGCCCTTGGCCGCTCCGACCAGCGTCGCCACGCGGCCGCCCGGAAACCGCATCTGAACGCCGGCGACTTTCTCGACCTTGTCCGTCGTTAAAATCGCCTTTTGAAATTCCGCGTCGGTCGTGGAGAGCCGCCGGGATGCCATTTCGATTCCCCTGCGCAGTATCGTCTCGTTTGGCAGATCGCCGATGATCCCGGTTGAACAAATTAAAACGCTGCCGGCCGGTACGCCCAGCGACTGCTCCGTCGCCAACGCCATCCGCCGCGCCAGCGCCATCCCGGCCGGACCCGTTGCGGCGTTCGCATGACCGCTGTTGACAACAATCGCGCGGACCGTCCGCGACCGCTTCCGAAGCAGATCCCGGTCATAGACCACCGGCGCGGCCGCCACCTTGTTTTGAGTGAACAACCCCGCAGCGCTGCACGGCCGGTCCGAACAGATAATGCCCAGATCGGTCTTCCCCGACCGCTTGAGTCCCGCCGCAATTCCCACGGATGAAAATCCGCGGACGTCGCCCAATTTCGGCGATACCAGAGACTGAAACGCCGGATGCGCGGCGCGCCTCATGATCGATTGGCCCAACCCAGATGCTCCGGCCAGCCCATCATCACATTGAGATTCTGGACCGCCTGCCCGGACGCGCCCTTGATCAGATTGTCGATCGCCGAGAGAATCAACACCGTCCGCGTCAGCGGATCATATCGCGCGGTGAATCTGGCGTCATTGGTTCCCCTGACCTCCGACACATGAACAAGATGCCGGACCGGATGGACGAAAACCGACCCTCTGTAAAATCGATTCCAGGCCCGGTAAATCCGGTCGACGACGTCTGCGGAGGGGTTGGAAATGCGAAATACAATGTCGGACAGGATTCCGTTTCGAATCGGCAATAGATGCGGCGTAAAAAGGATCCGGACGCCGAAAGGCGATAACACCTCTTCCATCTCCGGCAGATGCCGGTGCTCCCGGAGCGGCTTGTACGCGCTGTAGTCCTCATCCACTTCGCAAAATTGCGTCTCCGCCTTGGGCGTCACGCCGGCGCCGCTGACGCCGCTGGCTGAGGTGACAATAATCGGGCCGGAGACGGAAACGGCCTTCCGGGACAGGATGGGATAAAGAGGGAGAAGCACACTCGTCACGTAACATCCAGGATTCGCCACGTACCTAGCCCTTCGAATGGCCTTCCGGAACACTTCCGTCAGACCATAGACAAATTTACCGTTGAGAGATCCGGGAACCGTCCCGCCGTAGGTCTTCCGGTACAGGTCCGGGTCCCTGAACCGGAAATCGGCGGATAAATCAATGACTCGCGTGGAAGACAGATACGGATATCCCTTCAAAAATTCCACGGCTTCCCCGTGACCCAGCCCCAGAAAAAGCACGTCCACACGCCCGCGCCGGGCTTCATCCGGACTGGAAAGCGTCAGATCGCAAAGGCCGGAAAGCGAAGGGATGCAGTCACTGAGTTTTTTCCCCGCCAGCCGGTTCGATGTGACCAGCGCAATCCGCAGACGCGGATGTCGGGACAATATGCGAATGAGTTCCTGGCCGGTATAGCCAGTTGCTCCTACCACGCCGACCGTCAGCCGGTTGGCCGCACGGATCGGCAAATGGGCCCCACGTGTCTTCATTGAATGTCCATCACAGAGACACGAATTGCCCGGCCGGCCGAATGGGTCTAGCGCTTGGAATATTGCTCAGCTTTGCGGGCTTTTTTGAGGCCGCACTTGCGACGCTCTTTCGCTCTGGGATCACGGGTGAGACAGCCGGCATGGCGAAGCGACCTCCGAAGATCGGGCGAAAACGCCAGGAGCGCGCGGGCGATGCCATGCCGTAGCGCTCCGGCCTGGCCGGTCACGCCGCCGCCCTGGACGCTGATCACGATATCCACCGCATGCTCCATCTGGGTGACTTTCAGCGGCTCTCGAATGTGCTCGAGATACATCTGCCGCGTGAATCTCTGATCCAGCGGCTTGCCGTTGACCGTGATCGCGCCGCTCCCCGGACGGATAAGCCGGACACGGGCGATTGACGTTTTCCGCCGGCCTGTTCCCAGAAATATGCCGCTGGCGGGCGGGGGAAGCGACGCCGCTATGGCGGCCGGCGGCGCCGGCTCAGTTTCTGTGCTTACCATTTCTTGCCCACCTCCAGCGGCTGGGGGTTCTGCGCGTCATGCGGATGATCCGCCTCCGCATACACTTTCAACTTTGACAACCGGCGACGGCTGAGAATATTTTTGGGAAGCATGTTTTTCACCGCGAGCCGGATGACCTTGGTGCTGTCCCGGCCAAGCTGTTCCCGAAAAGTCCTCTTCCGGATTCCGCCTGGAAAACCGCTGTGCCGGAAATAAATCTTCTCCTCAAACTTTCGGCCCGTCACACGAATTTTGCCCGAGTTTAGCACGATGACAAAGTCGCCCACATCCACGTGCGGCGTATACGTCGGCTTGTGTTTCCCCATCAGAACAGACGCCACCCGCGTCGCCAGCCGGCCCAATACCTGACCCGATGCGTCCACCACATACCACTTCCGATTCTCTTCGCCCACTTTTGCCAGATACGTCTTCATAAGCCCCCGTAAAATAACTCGTTTGACGGTGCAGGTCAAGCGCGTTTTTGGAGTTTTTTGCCTGATCCTATCCGATCTCTTTGACCTGATACAAATGCGGCCTTTGGCGCAGTTTCTTGGGACACTGTGAAATCTTTCTCACAAAGGCCCCCTGTCTGTCTAGTCATAACTTACTATACAAAAATAGATTATGAAAATAGCATGGCTGTGGGATCAGAATTTGCTTATATATAAGTGACCTCTTGCGAATATGGGAGATTCACGGGCAGGTCGAGAACTAGGTTTCATACACCACTAAGTCGCGCCAGGAAGGCGCATGGTCGGCTTGAACGTGAATCTCCCACCCTTTTTTCCCATATCCTGTTTTCAATTTTCAAAATCCTAGATACGGTGTCGCGATGAAACTGACGCGGGCGAACCTGTCACGCAGTCTGTCGCAATTTCAGGGCCGGCGGATTCTGGTCATCGGCGACCTGATCCTGGACCACTTTGTCTGGGGTCATGTCGAGAGGATTTCCCCGGAGGCGCCGGTGCCGGTTGTTGATGTCAAAGAGGAGTCCTACCGGCTGGGCGGGGCGCTCAATGTCGCGGCCAATCTGGCGGCGCTCGGCGCCAAACCCACGGCCATCGGGGCGCTGGGCGAGGATGGGTTCGCGGACCAGGTCCGGCGGCAGTGCGAATCGCAGGGGATTCTGCTGCGGGCGGCGGCCACCCTGGATCGGCCGACCATCCGGAAAACCCGGGTCATCGCCGGCAGCCAACAGATGGTTCGGATCGACCGGGAACTGCGGGAGAAATTTGACTCGGAATTAGTCAGGGAATTGAATCGCGCCATCCTGGATTCTTTGAAATCCGCCGACGCGCTTATCTTCTCCGACTACGCCAAAGGCGTCGTCAGCCGGAAACTTCTCGCCTCAGCCATTCCCAGGGCCCGGCAGGCCGGCATCCCGATTGTCGCCGACCCCAAACTCGACAATTTCTGGTCATACCGGCGCGTCACGCTTCTCACGCCCAATACCAAGGAGGCGGGGGAGTCGATCGGGCGGAAATTGAAAACTCAGCATGAGATTGAATCCGCCGGAAAAATCATCCGCAGGCGGCTTGACTCGACGGCCCTCCTGATCACCCGGGGTGAACAGGGAATGAGTCTCTTTGAGGAGGGCGATCGCGTGACCCACATTCCGACACGGGCACAGGAGGTCTTCGACGTCACCGGCGCGGGAGATACGGTTACCGCCGTATCGGGACTTGCGCTCGCCGCGGGACTCAACCTGCGGCTCGGAATGGAAATCGCCAACCTCGCCGCGGGCATTGTCGTCGGTAAAATAGGGACCGCGGCCGCGACGCCACGCGAAATCCTCGACGCCCTTTGATCCCGAAACTCTCTTCCCTCGCTTCGCTCATCCAAAAACTCCGGCCCCTGCACGGCCGAAAAAAAATCGTCTTCACCAATGGCTGTTTCGACCTCCTCCACCGCGGACACGTCGAATACCTGGCCCGGGCCCGGGCGCTCGGGGATCTGCTGATCGTCGGATTGAATTCCGACGCCGGCGTCCGGCGCCTGAAGGGAATCAGCCGGCCGATCTGTCCTCTGCGGGATCGCGCGGCGGTGCTCGCCGCGCTCGAATGCGTGGACTGGATCGTGCCATTCTCAGAACAAACGCCGGAACAGATCATCCGGGCCATCCGGCCGCAGGTGCTCGTCAAGGGCGCGGACTACCGCGAATCTGAAATCGCCGGGGCCGCATTCGTTCGGTCAATGGGTGGGCGCGTCGCGCGGGTCACATTGACGCGGGGCAAGAGCACGTCGCAATTGATCCATCGAATTCGCTCCATCGATCCTCCACAGGCCGCGCCCGATCATGATCCGTCGATCCTCGTCGTCATTCCAGCCCGGTATGGATCTACGCGATTCCCCGGCAAAACCCTCGCCAATCTGGCCGGGAAGACCGTGTTGGAGCATGTATATGAAAAAGCCAGACGCGCCGCAGGACCGGGTTGGCAAATCGTGATCGCCACCGATGACCGCCGGATCTTGAAGACGGCGCGAGGATTTGGCGCGGATGCATCCCTGACGTCTCCGGCGTGCATAAGCGGGTCTGATCGCTGCGCCGAGATCGCCAGAAGCAGGCCGGCGGCGCGGATCGTCGTCAATCTACAGGGTGACGAACCGTTTCAGCACCCGGCCAACATCCGGCTCGCCGTCCAGACGCTCCGCCGGTCTCACTGCCCCGTCGCCACGCTGGTCACCCCTTGCCCCGAAGCCGACTACGACAATCCGAATGTCGCCAAAGTCGCGGTTTCGCGTGGCCGGGCGATCTTTTTTTCTAGAAGCCGGATTCCATTTTATCGGGACGAGTCGTCTCCGGGACGGAGACCCTTGTTCAAACACATAGGATTATATGTTTTTCGCAGGGATTTCCTGCTTACATTCGCGGGCTGGGCCGAAACGCCGCTGGAACAGGCCGAAAAACTCGAACAGCTCCGCATACTCGAACACGGATTCCCAATCGCCGTCGCCGTGACAAATCTCGACTCCATCGGAATCGACACCCCGGCCGACCTCGCACGCGCGCTCTATCGCGCGCGCTTAGGTGAAATTGTCAGCAGACCGCTATTGAATTGAAACCGCCGGGCGCGGCGCTTCTTTATCGAGACACATATCCCAGTAATCCCTCCGCAACTTGTCCAGATATTCCTCCCGGACACCGAACCGCTTGGCTACATCCGTCAGAAAAAAAATCCGGCCGGTGCGACGCTCGTGCCGATCCGCCTCCTCCAGGTCCACATCGATGTCCCGGTTGACACGCTTCATCCGTTCGATGCCCTCCCGGTCGGTCAATACATCGCGGGCCAGGCCGCGAAAAATCTCAGTCCGCCGCGCAAGAGGGATGCAGGACTCCAACATGTCCACTTCCTCCATCCCGGTCGCCTCATCCGCATGCTCGTAGGAGGTGATAAACTCCGTCAGATCGTTCAGCCCACGAGCCAGGTCCAGGCAGTGCCGAAGCAGTTCTACCGCCTCCTGTGGGATCGGCTTTTTCCAGAGATCCTTCATCTGTTTCAGATCGACATACTTGAATCGCGGATACTTTTCCTTGATCTGCTTGTCGTAGGCCTCCTCGATGCCGAATTTTCCGAGCATATCCCGGATATTGGAAAATTCAAATGTGGGCGACAACATGTCCCTCTGAACGGCCTTGGACATGGTGCTCTTCTCGGCCTCGATCTTGTCCACGCCCAGATTGTTCCGGATCACCGATCGCGTCGTCGCCTCGTAAATGACGATGTCCATGATCTCCTTGAAAATCCTCTCCCAGAGTTTCTCCGCGCGATCGTACGTTTCCGACAGCCGTCGGCGGAGGTTTGAGAGAAGCTTGATCCCGATCTCCCTGTTATTGACGAAAATCTGCTCGACGCTGTTGGGGATGACAAGAAGGGATGACGTCTCCAGCGTTATCACCGTCGCTGATCGCTTGAACCCCAAAAGCGATCCCATTTCACCCACGAATACTCCCCGGCCGCTGATGGAGCGGACATACTTCTTCTGTCGGAACACGGCCAGCTTGCCCGTCAGCAAAATGTAGAAATGGTGTGTCTCGTCTCCCTCGTGAAACAGGATCTGATGCTTTTTGACATTCTCCGGTTGGATGGTGGACATGCCTCTATTGTTCTCTCTCCCCTCGGTTCTATCCCGCATCTAATCACCAAATTCTCGTGGAATCAAGGACGCGGCGCGGGAATGCCCGGCAATGCCCGAAAGGACCATTTGACCTTCTGCCCCGGTTTTTCTATAGTTACCCTCAATTCGGACAAACCAGGAGGATGATCTATGGGCGTTGATGTGAAGGGAATTGAAGACAGCGTGCGGGACAAGGCGCATTTGATCGGCCGGATTACGGACGAGATCGACAAAGTCATCGTCGGACAGCGCGGACTCGTGGAACGGCTTCTCGTCGGTATCCTCACCGGCGGGCATGTCCTGGTTGAAGGCGTTCCGGGACTGGCAAAAACAACGGCGATCAAAACCCTGGCGGCGGCGCTTAAACTGGAATTCAAACGCATTCAATTCACGCCCGACCTTCTGCCCGCGGATTTGATTGGAACGCTGGTCTTCAACCCCAAATCCGGCGACTTCTCGACTCGCAAAGGTCCCGTCTTCGCGAATATCGTCCTCGCGGATGAGATCAACCGCGCGCCCGGAAAGGTTCAGTCGGCCCTGCTTGAGGCGATGCAGGAACGGCAGGTCACCATCGGCACGGAAACGTTTCCTCTGCCCAACCCGTTCCTGGTCATGGCCACGCAAAATCCGATCGAGCAGGAGGGAACGTATCCGCTTCCCGAGGCCCAGATTGACCGATTCATGCTCAAAGTCAAAGTAACCTATCCGCAAATCGAGGAGGAACTCTCCATCATGAACCGTCAGACCGAACTGCCCCCGGCATCCGTGTCCGCGGTCGCGGATTGCGATGATATCCGGTCGCTCCAGAAACTCATGTCGGATATCTATGTCGATGAGAAAGTCAAAAAATACATGCTCGACCTGGTCTTTGCGACACGCGAACCTGAAAAATACAATTTGGATCTGTCGCCACTGATCGCCTACGGCGCAAGCCCGCGGGCGTCCATCTATCTCAACCTCGCTTCTCGGGCGCGCGCGTTTCTGGACTCCCGCGGCTATGTCACTCCGCATGATGTCAAAGTGACCGGCATGGATGTCCTGCGGCACCGGCTGATCGTATCGTATGAGGCCGAAGCGGAAGGAATGGATTCGGAGGCGATCCTGCAGAAAATATTCGATCACATCCCCGTGCCTTGACGACCGCCGATTCCGTTCCCGCCGAACGACAACGTGAACTGCTCCGGAAAGTCCGGCGCCTCCGGATCCAGACCGCCCATCTCATCCGGGATCTGCTCGGCGGACAGTACCGAAGCGCGTTTAAGGGCCGGGGCATGGCGTTCTCCGAGGTCCGGGAATATACGCCGGGAGACGATATCCGGTCAATCGACTGGAATGTCACCGCCCGCATGAACGCTCCGTTTATCAAATTGTTCGTCGAAGAACGCGAACTGACCCTCATGCTCATGGTGGACGTCAGCCGGTCACTCCGGTTCGGGTCCGGACGCCGCAGCAAACTGGATCTGGCGGTGGAACTGGCGGCCATCCTCGGATTCTCCGCAATACAGAACAATGACCGGGCCGGGCTCATCCTCTTCTCGGACCGGGTCGAGAAATATGTCCCACCCAACAAGGGCGATGCACACGCGCTGCGCATCCTCCGCGATTTGCTCTTCTTCCCGCCGGCCGGGCGGGCCACGGCTTTCCGGCCCGCGTTCGACTTCCTCAACTCTGTTCGGACACGCCGCTCTGTCGTATTCGTCATCTCCGATTTTATGGCAACGGATCTGGCCGATGCCCTGCCGATCACGGCCAGGCGGCACGACCTGATCGCCGCGCGCATCGTGGATCCGATCGAGGATTCCTGGCCTCGAATCGGACTCCTGGAATTGGAGGATCTTGAAACCGGACGCACAACTCTCGTCGACACCTCCTCCGGCCGGACCCGGGCGGCGATGGAGTCGGCCGCGGCCGAATCCCGGAACCGGATCCGAAAACTCTTCCGCTCATGCAAACTCGATGACATCACGTTCAGGACCGATCAGCCCGTGGTGGATCCCCTCCGCCGTTTTTTTTGCGCGCGCAGAAGGCGAAGAATGTGACCATCCATTGGAATGCGGTGGCGGCCGCGGCCGCGGCGCTGGTCGTGGGGGTATTACCCGTACGGGCGGAATGGAAATCCTTTGAAAACCGGATCGGACCGGTCCGTGCGGAAATCGGGATTTCCGATGACCACATCACCATCGGGGACGCGATCGAGTGCCGGATAACGATTGATGCCGAGCCGGGAGTCACTCTTCTGACCCTGCCGAATTTACTCGCTCAGCCGGGGTCATTCTCCGTTATAGATTATACACCCGCCGAAATGAAGCCGATTCCGGGTGGAGGGGTCCGACATCAATCCTGGTTCAAACTGGATCCGACCCTGTCAGGATCTTACACGATCCCGCCGATGGAAATTCAATTTGAAGTCCAGGGACCATCCGCCGGAGGGCGGCGGATTACGACGCCGGCCGTCACCATCCAGGTCGACGGGCTGGTAGAAGGATCGGCCACGTGGAACAAGCTGAAGGACATTCGGGCCGCGCATAGCCCGGGGATTCGAGTCCACTGGGGATGGGTGTCCCTCCTTGCGGCTCTCCTTGCGGCATGCGCCTATGCCCTTTTCCGGCAAAGGCCGATCCGGCGGCGGATCGAGCCTACGCGACCGCCCGATCTCATCGCCGAAATGGAAATCGATCGGCTGATTCGGGATCAACTCCTGGAACGCGGGGATATCGAACCTTTTGTGACACGCCTCTCCGACATTTTTCGCCGATATATCGAAAACCGGTTCCGGCTTCACGCTCCGGAACGGACAACCGACGAATTTTTTCTCGAACTCCAATCCAGTCCGGCGCTGACTCAGGAACCCAAAGAGGATGTGATCCGATTCCTCCGTCGCGCGGATCTCGTTAAATTCGCGGCGGAACGGATCGACAGTGATCAGGCGATGGATCTGGCGCGGGCAGTCCGCCAATTCGTTCACGAGACTACCGCGGATGCCGCCAAAGGCCGCCAGGCCCGCATGGTTGAAAACGCCTCATGATTTTCCAGCACCCGGCATTCTTGTGGATTCTGCCGCTGGCGCTGATCCCGCTGATTCGAGAATGGCGGCGGCAGCGCGGCCGGGGGTGTCTGAGCTACTCGTCGGTGGAAGACGCGGCGAAGAGTCCCGCTTCGGTTCGGATCGTCGGCCATCGATCCCTGGCCTTCTTCCGCGCGCTGGCCATCGCCCTTGCCGTCGTCGCGCTCGCGCGTCCCCAGGCGGGAGACGAGCAGTCCAAAGTCCGCGTCGAAGGCATTGCCATCGAACTGCTGGTTGACAATTCCGGCAGCATGGCCCAGCAGGACCTCTTTTATGAAAATAAACGAATGGGCCGGCTGGACGCCGCCAAACGGATCACCGACAAGTTCGTCCAGGGACGGACGGATGACCTGATCGGCCTGACGGTCTTCAGCGCTTATCCCAACGAAATCTGCCCGCTGACGCTCGATTATGGAATGATCGCGAAATTTTTTGACTTGGTGAATCCCGATCCGATCTTTCCGTATACGGCCATTGGCGACGGAATCGTGCAGGCGGCGGCGCTTTTGAAAGAGACTCCGGCCAAAAGCAAGGTCATGGTTCTCCTGACAGACGGAATGAATAATTTCGGTGTGACCCATCCGCTCGAAGCCGCCCGAATGGCCGGAAAACTCGGCATCAAAATTTATGCGGTTGGCATTGTTCCCGATCAGGCCGCCGAGTCCGCCGTCGATTTCTTCGCCCGCCGGATTTTCCGGCCGGGACAGGAGATCGACGAAAGTCTGCTGAAACAGGTCGCCGCGGAAACCGGCGGCCGATATTTCTCCGCTTCGGACGGAAAAAAACTCGAAAAAATATTTTCTGAAATTAACCGGCTTGAAAAATCCCAACAGATCACTGAAAAATACCTTCAGTATCGCGAATTGTACCACTCCCCGCTGGCCGCATCCCTCGGGCTGGTCTTCGCTGAATCGATCCTCGGCATCTCCCTATTCCGGAAAAAACCATGAACGCCGCCCAGCCGGCATTTCTCATCGCATACCCCCAGCGATTGTGGCTGATCTGGGCGCTCCCCTTTCTGGCAATCGGATTCTGGACGGCATGGCGATGGAATCAAAAAACGCTCGGACGATATTTCTCGCATGACCTCCTGACAAACCTCACCGCCAGTGTTTCCTGGGCCAGACGATGGACCAAATTGGGGCTCCTGCTCGTCTCATTGCTTTTCTTTATCCTCGCCCTTGCTGAACCCAAATGGGGCACGTCCAAACAGTCTGTCTGGACCGCCGGGCGGGATGTCCTGATTCTGCTCGATGTATCCAAAAGCATGCTCGCCACCGACGTCGCCCCCTCTCGGCTGGACCGGGTAAAACTGGACATCCTCGATTTGGTCAGCGTCCTGAAAGGCGATCGGATCGGGTTGATCGTCTTTGCGGGCGTGCCGGTGTTGAAATGTCCCCTGACGACTGACTATGCCTTCTTTCGAAAAACCCTCGGGCGTGCCGGTGTCCAATCCGTATCCAGGGGTGGAACTTTCATCGGCGATGCCATTCGCATGGGACTCGATGCCTTCACGGACCGCCTTCCGCACAATAAGACGATTCTCTTGATCAGCGATGGGGAGGACCAGGGAAGTTACGCGATCGAGGCGGCGCGGGTCGCCGCGGAGCGGGGGATTCGAATTTATACGGTGGGAATCGGGGATCGGGAGATCGGCAGCAGAATCAGGATCGATGGCGAATACGTCAAAGACGATGGCAAAGACGTATGGACGAAACTGAACTCCGATGATCTTCGACGCATCGCGCTCGAAACCGGAGGCGCCTATATCCCCGCCGGTACAAGGTCGGTCGACCTCGACCGGATTTACAAGGAAAAAATCGCGACGGTCGAACGGGAAAAAATGGAGGATATCCAAAAACAGTACATCGAAAGTCGATTCCAGCTTTTTCTGGTGATCGGCATCCTGTGCCTGATCACGGAAAGCCTCGTGACGGACCGCGTATCCTTTAAGCGCCCGATCGCCGGGCAGGGCGCCTCCTCATGAGGAAGGGCCCCGTCATCAGGCGTCTCACCGGGGTGGGGAGGCTGCTGTTGACGCTGGCCGGCGCCTTGGTCACGGGCGAGGCCGCGCCCGCGATCGCGCAAAATCATCAGGACGGTATGTCCAGGCCGGTCGATCTCTATAATGCCGGGCGTGGGTTCTACCTCCAGGGGAATTTCGATTCCGCGGCCGCGTTTTTTGCCGCGGCGGCGGGGGCGGATCAGGCGACTCTGCAGGCCGACGCTTTCTATAATTTGGGAAACTCGTACGTCAAAGCGGCGGAACGGCTTAACGGCATCGATCGAATGAAAGCGATCCGGTCTCTCAAACTGGCCATCCCGGCTTACCGGGAATCGCTGGACCGGCAGGCCGGTATGAATGACGCGCAGCACAATTTGGAACTCGCAAGAATTCTTCTGAAACACATGGTCGATCAGCAAAAAAAGATGGAGCAACGGCAACAGAAGAAGTCTCAGCCGGATTCCGGCGATACCGCAGGCGCCGGACCACAAGAGGCGGACACGGCCACGGGGAATCAGGCTGGAAATCCTGCGTCGCCCGAATCCGGGGCGAATCCGACCCAACAGGGGACCCGCCCGGCCGAAGGCGGCGCGCGGGACGCGGGCGATGAGATCCGGGACCGATTGAAGGAAATGGAAGAAACGAAACGAAAATTGATTCAGGCCGCGCGGCAGAAGGGAATCGATCCGGAACAGGAGCGCAGACCCGAGTCGGGCCGAGTGATCGGCGGATCCTACAAGGATTGGTAGCCATGAGTCCCATGCGCCGACGGTACGACCTGTGGGCTGTCTGTGGACTGTTCTTCTGGTCGCTATTTCCGGCCGATGCCTTTTCCATATCCGCCTCCGCGGGAATCGAGCCGTCATCGATCTACCTCGGTGAGGCGGCCACTTTGAAAATTACGGTGACCGGGACTCAAAGCGAACCGGTGGTTGCGCAGCCGCCGGACGTGGATGGATTGACGATAACCAAAGCCGGTTCAAATCACTCAAGTCAGCAGAGTATCACGGTGATCAACGGCCAGATGACCCAAACCTCCAGCGTCACCTTTTTTCTCAATTGGACGCTGACCCCCAGGCGCGGGGGTACGTTTCAGATTCCGCCAATTTCCGTTTCCGCCGAAGGTCAGACCCTTCAGACAAATCCGGCCACCCTCACGGTAACGGAACCATCGACGGATGATCGCGTGTTTTTTGAATTCGACATCTCACCCAATCCGGTCAGCGTGGGGGGGGCGTTTTCCATCACTCTCAAACTCTTCCTGCAGCGCCTGACGTACCAAAATCAGGTTCTGGAAATGGATCCATTCCTTCAACGGGACCCGCCGGCGCTGGAAATCCCATGGGTTGAATCTCTGCCCAACACGGAAACCCGGGATTTCAACTCCTATCTATCGGGATACGTCGGCAATCCGGGGTTCACCATCAACCGGTACGCACGGGAGGAAATTTTCAGCCGCAGACTCCTGACGTTTCGGCCGCCCAGGGAATCTGAGACGCGAAACGGGAAATCCTATTATGTGTATCGATTTGAAAAAACGTTCAAGGCCGTCAAGGCCGGATCGATCGAACTGGCGACGTGTTCCATCAAAGGCAGGGTGATCGATCAGGTCGTTGGCCCGAACGAAGCCACGGCAAGAAATATCTATCAGGTATCGCCGGCCGGTTCCGTCCAGGTTCTGGAACCGCCCGACGCCGGCAGACCCCCCGAATGGACCGGGGCGATCGGGCGGTTCTCCATCCAGGCGGAGGCCGAACCGCTTCGAATCCATCTGGGCGATCCGGTCGTTCTGACCGTCACCATCCGGGGGGAAGGACTCTGGCAGACTGTCGAGGCGCCAAACGTGATGAGGCAGGAGGAATTTGCGCGGGGATTCAAGATACACGATCAATCTCTGATCAAAGACGTTCCGGGAACTGAAAAAATATTTCGATATACCCTTCGGCCGATCCAGGCCGACATCCGGTCCATCCCACCGGTTCGATTCGCCTGTTTCGATCCGGCGCGCAAATCCTACCTTTCCCTCCGATCGGCGCCCATACCCATCGACATTCGAATGTCCGAAAAAGTTCGACTCGACGAGGTGATCCAGTCACAGGGAACCGGGGCGGCGGCGACCACGCTTCCGAGGGAGGCCATCGAGGGCCTCTATGCCAATGAAATGAACGCCGAACGCCTTTTGTCGACCCCCATCCCTCATTCCAGATGGATGATCCATTCGTCGTGGTCAACGGCGCCGCTCCTCTACGCCGTTTTCGCCTTCTCGTCCTTTCTACGCGCGAGGCGTGACCCGCGAATCGCGCGCTCCAAACGCGCCTTGAGAATGCTGAGGAGGTCACTGATGGAATTGGACGGGGCTCATCATCTGTCCGACATAGAATTCTCGGCCCGACTGCTCGGAATACTTGGCCAGTTTGTCCGCGATCACCTAGCCCTCTCCAAATCCGCCCTGACCTTCGCGGAAATAAAGAACCTCACGGACATCCCATCCATTCCTGCACACCTCCGGCAGGAATGGGCTGACTGGCTCGACAACCAGGAACGGATGCACTATTCCAGGTCCAATCCGGCCCAGGATCGAAAACAGGTCCATCTCGAACTCGACCGCCTGTTGGCCGGCATCGATCCGTACCTGCAACCGAAATGATGTCGATCCGATTGGGCGGCACGGCATTCCTCGCATGCTGGTTCTGGATCCTGTCCGGCACCGCAGACGCGGGCGGCGAGAATCGTGCGCAGGCGGAAAAAATTCTGGCCGTCGCCGGCTCTGAAATGGAAAAAGCCGGCTCGGCCCGAACCTACGACGAGGCCCAGGGAAGCATTCAAACCGCGGTCGATCACTATCAGCGGTTGATTCAAATGGGATTCTTGAACGGATACGTCTACTACAACCTCGGAAACGGATATTTGCGGTTGAGAAATATCGGCGAGGCCATCTACTGGCTCCGGATGGCCGAGCGGTGGATCCCTCGGGACAGCCGGCTCAGGGCTAACCTCCGATTCGCCCGGACTCAGATCCGGGTCAAATTTCCGCCGCCGCCGGCATTCGAATTGATCGAAACTCTCTTTTTCTTCCATTTCTGGATCCCATTCCAGACGCGCCTTCTTGCATTCCTCGTTCTATGGAATTTTTTCTGGGTCGCTTTGATTTCCAGCAGATGCCTCCCGGCACTGCGCCGGAAAATTGTACTCGGCCCGGTCGCCCTGATCGCCGTGGTTCTTGCCGTTTCCGTCGGGTGGGATCTCTTTCGGGACCGGGTCCGCGTCGAGGCGGTCGTTCTTCGGGATGAGTGGGTCCGAAAAGGCGCGGCCACGACATTTGATCCCGTCTTTACAGAACCGGCCAGCGCCGGACTCGAGGTCGACGTGATTCAACAGCGCAACTCCTATGCGGAAATACGGTTTGGCAATGGTTCCGTCGGCTGGATACCCGTGTCCGCCCTTCGGCTGCTGGCCGCGAAACCCAAACATCTGTAGACCGGCGGGTTGTTTCGGCATCAACGGTTGATTGTCCGGAGAATCAGAGCTAATTTGTGGCTGGATGCGCGCGGACGCGCGTGGTGGTCTGCCGAGGTAGCTCAGTCGGTAGAGCAACTCCATGGTAAGGAGTAGGTCGTCGGTTCAATTCCGATCCTCGGCTTTCATTCAGCCGGCCTGCTCCATCAGATTCTCCGCCGCTCCGTGAACCTGCTCCATTGCCGCCACTGCCGTTCCCACCGGCCGGCGCGGAGACGACTTTACATCCGCCATAACTATCGTCGTCGGAAAGTAGACGATCCACGTAATTGATTGCCGCCGTGTTTGTGTCGTACAGGGAACGCAGTTCCGAAACCGATGTTTTGACGACACCGCCCATGTAATGTCGAACCGTCACAGCCGTGGAACGGTGGCCCTTCGACGCCGCAATTTCTCCGATCCCAACACGCGCTGCGCCCGGAAAATTCAGCGAGGCAAATTCACCGTCGCTTGAGGGTTCCCCAAGTTGCGCCCACAACCCGTGCCATTTCCTCAGCATCTTCATTTGAACAGGTTCTATGCCGGCATATGTCAGGCAATCATCAAACTTCTTTCCGAATTCATCGGCGTACGGCATGGACCCGAATTCCATCGTCGTCGGCAACGGGAAAATGATATTCGAATCCGGCTGTGACCATTCCGCGAATCTATTTTCATGGCGTATTTTATTCCAATTCTCAAAATCATGATGAAGAAAATCCGTTAGTTGCGCGCCTACCTGTAGCGATTATGGACTGGCGG
>CAZHRJ010000038.1:17604-23808 GCA_964534765.1 uncultured bacterium | reverse complement strand
ACGCGGCCGCCTCGAACAGCACGAGCTGGCCTGTGAGCGCCTCAAGCGCGTCGTGGTAGGCGGCCCGGACCTCCTCATCGCTGACCGTCACCTCGTTCCTGACCGAGGCGACGAGGGTGTCGATCAGCAGGTCCTTGTAGTTGACCGAAAAAGCGTATGGCGTGCCGATCATGTTCCATCCGGCCTGAAGAGGCAGGAAAGAGGTTTCGGGATCGCCGTTTTCCACGTGGGCATGGGTCACGTTGCCCGAGACCGCGTCGAGCGTCCCGTTCGTGGTGGTTTTGATCCAGTACGCCCGGCCCATCCGCATGGAGCTAGGGACAATGTAATGGTTGTGATCGGCGTCGCTGAATCCGGCCTCTGAGGTCGTCTGTGCCTCGTCCCAGTAATAGATCTTCACGGAAGAAAAATCATCCTCCACATACGTCCCGACCGACGCCGCGGGCGGTAATCGGCCATACACCGACGTATCGGACGACGCCAGTGCCGGCAAAGATGACCCCGGATAGACCGGCATGGAGATCATCCGCCATTTATTCGCAGAATTGTGCGGCGTATGGCCGGCGACAAACCCGAACAAGAAAGCCACGTTTCCTTCCGCGGTGGCCTTGAGTTTGTAGACACCGTATCCGCTGCCGAGCTGATAAGCGACGCTGGCCTCGCCCTGGGAATTCGTAGTCGCCGAGCTGGAAGAAAGCGCCCCGTTCGAATCGCCCGGAACGGACACCACCGAAAAAGAGACCGGCACGCCGGATATGCCCGTCCCATACTCGTTGGCCACCTTGACGACAAAAGAGCTGCCGATCAACTGACCGGTTTCGCCCACAAGCGCGCCATCGACGACTTTCAGGGCCGCGGCCGTTTCCGCGAGGACGAACCATCCAAACCGGTTGACATTGGCCGAGACCACCGTCTGGCCGGACGCGAGGTTGGTGACGGAGGCGCTGCTTCCGAGCGATTTGAATTCCGTCGCGTCCGCGTCCGTGCCGAATCGGAACATCATCAGAGTGTCGCCATTGGCTCGCAGCCAGTGCAGGTGAACCTGATTGGTGTCGGCAGTGCGGTAATAGGAAGAAAATGCCGAAAAGGCCCGGCCCGCATCAACCGCATGGCCGGCCGATACCGCCCAGGGGACGACATAGACCAGTGTCGAGTCCAGCATCTGTTTCATTCTGCCGCGATCGCCGCTCGTAAAATCGTTCCGCTCCGCGTTCGAGAAAAAAATCCGAAGATGCGAAGACGTACTGGTGGACGGCGACACCGTGATCGTGCAGATGTAATCCCCATTCACCCTACGAGCGATCTGCGCCACACCGGTGCCGGTGGGCGTGTCGAAGCGGATATCGATCTCATCCTGCCGTTTGCCGGAAAGAAGAGAATCAAGGTTGAGCGTTACGGGCAGCGTCGTTACGATAAAGTAGCTGTCGGTTGATTCGCCGATCACAAACAGATCCCGATTCGTCGCGCCCGGAAAGAGTCCGCCAAAGGTCGGTTCCGGGAAAAAGTCTTCGCGGTCAAATTCGATGCCATGAGTCCGAGTAGTGGAAGATGGAAAGAGAGTCCGGGTCAGCGGCGTATCCAGCACGGTCCGAGGCCGGACACGGAACGATCCCAGATCCTGGTTTTCCTTGGTCAGTTGAATCGATAAGATTTGCCCGGAGAGGGATTTCAGGCCGGTATCATTCAAGTCGCGGCTGTCCTCGGCGATATCGGTTTCGCTGAAGGCGTCCCAGAAACCGGTGTCGCGGTGAAATTTCTGAAACCCGAGTGACGCGATCAGATCCGTATCTTGAACGCCGTCCGTGTTGATCTCGGCCGCCAGCAACCCATAGAAAAGCGCAAATTTAGTATCGGCGGTATTCATGAGGGTTGACACGGTCGTCATGCTGTCGGAAGCGCCGGTTCGCAACGTGAAAAACGAAGTCGCCGTCTCCAGTACATGTCTGGCAAACGTATCTCCATCAGGAAGCGTGTCATGCTCGGCATCCTTAAAATGACGCCAGTCCCGGCTCACGTTGAAATCATACGAGGTCGTCAGGTAGATCAACGCCTTGGTCATCTGCAATGCGCCGGCAAAAAACAACAGGTCCGTGTGGTCCACCTCGGCTGTACGGATCCAATCCGTCGTGTCCCGCGCCAGAAACCTGCCCGGAACCGGCAGCTGCCAATTGGTGTCGCCGGCTGATTCGACCAGCTGAAGATCCAGAATCGAGAGGTTGATGATGGAAAGAACGGGTCCGCCCAGAACCGACTGGAAGTCATCCGCGTCCATCGTGGACGGGCTGTAGCTGTATTGTTTGTTGCTGTGAGAACGCGTATCCGTGAGAAAGGTGTCGTAGGTGGTCGTGTCGCCAAAGGCGTTTCGCAATGATTTTACAGAATCGGTGTCATAGAGTTGCGCGATTCGAACCATCGTCCGGGCCACGTACGCGGCACTGCAGCCGGAAGCGTCCGCTGATACGGCCGAATCGAAATAGAGAAGGGCCTGGGACAAATCCATCGTGTCCCCCCTCAGCCGGCCCAATCCCGTGGACAAAAACATGTCGGCGGCTGTATTACATGCGGCCCCCGCCCCGGTCGGGAAAAAAGATCCCGCCCACAGCGCCACCAGAAGGGCCGTTCCCCCCCTACCCAGCCGTTTAAATCGCATACCGACCTGATATTCAAGCAAAATCGACAGATTGTCAATAGAATCCTATGTGATCTCGGTCACAGCCTGTCAGGGGACCAACCCCCTTCACATGCCCGGGCATGCTTGACCTCCTCTCCATATTATATATAGATGGGCTGGACATGAAAATGACCGCGCGGCCGGCCATTGACCACCGCCGGGACGTGAACGCCAAGTCGGCCCTGTTCCGACGCCGGATACTTGGCTGGTTCGATAGACACAAACGCGATTTGCCCTGGCGCCGGACCGGGGATGCTTTTCGGATATGGGTTTCGGAGGTCATGCTCCAGCAGACTCAGGTGTCTACCGTCATTCCATACTACAGGCGGTTTATCAAAACCTTTCCCACAGTCCGGGCGCTGGCCCAGGCGCCAAAAGACCGGGTGATGAAACTCTGGGAAGGACTGGGCTACTATGCCCGTGCCCAAAACCTTCAGGCCGCGGCCAGGGAGGTTGTCAGCAGGCACAAGGGAAGGATTCCGGCCGATCCCCACCTCTTCTCGTCCTTGCCCGGCGTCGGGACATACACCGCCGCCGCCGTCTGCTCCATGGCTTTCGGCGCGCCCCTGGCCGCGGTGGACGGCAACGTCAAACGGGTACTGTCCAGAGTGCGTGATGTGGATCGGCCGATCCGGGCGGTCGACGAGGAAATCACGCGGATTGCCCAGGGCCTCATCGATTCGGGCAGGGGCCGAGCGGGCGATATCAATCAGGCGATGATGGACCTGGGAGCGGTCGTCTGCACGCCCAGGGATCCGGCGTGTGTCATCTGTCCGGTACGGAATTTCTGCCTGGCGTTTCAAAACGGTACCGTCGACCTGCGGCCGGTGAAGAAGGTGCGACCAAAGAGGCCCCATTATGCTGTGGTGGCGGGGATCATTCAGAGAAACGGCAAAATTCTCATTGGCCGGCGGCCGGACCGCGGACTACTGGGCGGCCTCTGGGAATTTCCCGGCAGAAAAGTTCAGCCGGGTGAAACTTTGACCCGTGCGATTCGGCGGGAGCTGAAGGAGGAACTCGGCATCGGTGTCGAACCCGGCCCGGCGGTATCGAGCGTGAAACACGCCTACACCCACTTTACGGTCTCGCTGACCGGCTTTTTCTGCCGTATCAGAAGAGGAACGCCGAGACCCTTGATTCACTCCGCGCTCAAATGGATCCAACCGACCGGGATCCATAGATTCGCCATGCCCGAAGCCAACCGAAAACTTCTGAGGAGTATTTCTAGTCGATTCGGACGCGGACGCGGATGTCGGGCAGGAGCTTGTTGATCTGCACCTGAATTTCTTTTTCGTTCGCCGGGCCGGTCCGTTCCTTTCCGCTGATGGACATCCGGAATTCGCCCCTGGAATCAACCCAGCTGATCTCGGCCACCCGTATCGGCGAGTAATTCTTCAGCCAGTCAGCCACCTCGTGAAACGCTTTGCGAATCTCCATCGGCCAATCCTCCGGCAGATCCTCGACATACCGGCCCTCGTAATACAATCGCTCCCCCTTGGGCGGCGGCCGGGGCATGGCGAGAGCTGAAAAATCGGCAAAGGCCAGCCGTGGCCGGACGGCGTCAATCCAGGCGCTGTACCAGAACGAAGCGACCGCCCGGGATGCGTCGTTCATGCGCCGGGCCGCCAATGGGCCGTGAGTTTGACGGGCTTTGATCAGGTCATATCCATCCGTCGCGCCGCCGCCAGCCCGGTTTTTGCGGTCCTGCTCCAGAACGGAGTCGATCCCGCGCCAGGATTCGCCGATGATCCGCCAGATGCGATCGGTCACATCGGAAATATATTCCGGAGGGGCCGGCGTAAACGGAAGAACATCCGGATAGAGGTCCACGAGTTTGGATTCGAAACGCGAATGGACGCCGGTGTCAATGCTTAACTGGCCGTCATGATTTTCGGTGGTGTGAAGGGGGATATGCATATCGGCGACGTAATGGGACAAATCGCCTGACAAACGGAGAATTTCCGGATAGTCTTTTTTTCGGTACGCATCCACCAGTTTCCGGTAGACATCCTGCGTGTGCCACGGCACCCAGCCGCCCTTCGCAAACGTATCCCGGCTGAAGCGGTCCATCGCGGATTCCAGGCTCCTCGGCGGATCCGCCGGATACCTCTCCAGATCAATGTAGTGTTTCGGCCCTTCGGTCCAGTCCCATTCCTTCCGAACGTCCGGATCGATGGAAAGCTCCGCGAGGACTTTCCGGTTCTCCCAGTAAAATGGCCCGACCCGCGTGGGAAGAAGACGGATCGCCCGATCCGTGATCATCTGATGGGCCGTCAGACCCCAGCCCCACGATTCAGCGGCGGTCAATGCGACAAAAAAATATATCGCAGAACGCACCAGACGGGTCGGCATCGACATTCCGCCGGTCAACCGACCAGCACCGTTTCGTCCGGAGTCGATACGACCAATCCCACAACCGGGTGGGCGTAGGCCGATATGATCGGCTGATCGACTTCCTCCCGAACGGCGCCGTCGAATGAGAGCAACTTCGTCCCGGCTCCACCGCCCGCCAGAAGACTGCGCTCGGATGGAAGATAGGAAAGACACACTTCGTATCCGTCGACGGGCAAGTCCCGGGTTTTCCGGTGGACAAACCGCTGGCGATCCAGCCAAGTGAGCCGCCGGGAAAGCGCGTTCAACACGATCAACCGGTCGCCCACCGGCAGGACCGCAGTCACACCTCCGGCGCCCGTTTCCGGCGAGGCGCCGTTGATGTCCAGCGGATGGACCGAACGGACCGCGAGGTCGCTCCAGTACACGGCGCGGCCACAGCGCTCAATCCAGAACAACCGGCGGTGCCGGCTGTCAAAACTCACGCGTCTCAGCTCCGGCAATCCGGCGGCGTCGGCCGGCGCCGACGGTTCCGCTTCTTCCCATCCCGGTCCGGAAACCCTCCGCATCAAAATGCGGGGGCCCTCGGCCGGGATCCAGATCGCGGTCTGACCAATCCGGACAAAAGACAACGCGTCACGCAATTCGGGGCCGACCGGGGCGGCGACGCCGAAAAAATCGATGGACACCATTCGGTGAGCGACCGCATCCAGACCGACCACCCGTGGTCCGAACCATCCCAGATCGATGAGCGGCCGCGGATACACCCGCCGGAATCGCCGGCTCTGGATCGACCGACCTTTGGCGGAACGCTCGACTCCCGACGCCCGCACCGTCCGGTTCCGGCCGGATGCCTTGGCCTCGTACAGCGCCTGGTCCGCGGAAAGAATCAACTCCTGGATAGCCTTGCCCGGCCCTTCCGCAACGCCCGCGCTCGCGGTGACGGGAATCGACAGTTTCCCGTGTCGAACCGCGTCCCGGCCAACCTGGAGGCGGGCTTCCTCCACGACATCGCCGGCCGACGGATCAATCAGCGCGCAGAATTCCTCACCGCCGTACCGCGCCAGAAACGATCCCACCGGCAGGGCGCGGGCAAGACGCGAAGCGCATGCGCGCAGGACCTGGTCTCCGGCGTCGTGACCGTGAGCGTCGTTGACGCGTTTGAAATGATCGACGTCGATCATCGCCACCCCGAGCGGCGT
>CAZHRJ010000038.1:0-17594 GCA_964534765.1 uncultured bacterium | reverse complement strand
TCGGCCGATATCGAGCGCGCGGAAATTTCCATATCGAGCCGTCGGCGGTTGTAAAGGCCGGTGAGCGGATCCAGGTATCCCGATTGCAATCGGTAGATCAACTCGGCGCATCGAACATACGAATTCAAATCGACCGATTCGGCCGGCTCGGAAAGGATCGACAGACTAATATCTCCCAGCGGCCGGTCGGCGGGTCCGATCAGCGCCTGATGCGTCACCGTCTGCGGAACGCCACGCTCGATCAAGTCCATGCCGGCCAGGCTCAGACGCATAAACTTCGGCCCGCAAACGGCATCGATCGCGTCCGCAAGGGAGACCCACTTGTCCGATGGGGAACTGGCTGAATCGGTGAGAAGCTTAAAAAGATTCTGTTCGGTCATCGCCGGATCCCCGGACGGATGATTCCAGTACCAGCCTCAGATACCGCTCCAGATGCGGCCCGCGCGGATCGAGGCGCGCCGCTTCCCGGAATTGTGACGCGGCCTGCGGTGTATCACCCATCAACAAAAGCGTCTCGCCAAGTCCGGAACGAAAGTCGGACGCGGAGGGACTTCTTCGAACGGCGTCCGAGAAACTCTCGTGAGCCATCTGGACATAGAATCGGTCCCGTGTTTGACGAAACAGAGCCAAACCGGCCTGGCCGTTCGCCGCCAAAAACGCGGGCTGCGGCCACCAGACCGCCGCGCGTCGAAACTGCTCCGACGCGGCTTTCAACTCCGCGCGAGCCGGATGAAATACGCTGGATTGCCCCAACAGTTCCATTCCGGCGGCATAATATCCGTAAGCTTGGGAAAGGACAAGACAAAAAACCAAACCGATGGAGGAGATGGATCCGACCGCGATTTTGACCGGCCGTGCCGGTGGGGATGAGGCGGGGAAAGTCAGACCCAGCAGAAAGAAAAACAAAAAAAGAAGGGATGGAAACTCAAATACCATGTCGACCAGCGCGTAGAGGGACATCATCCCCAGACTGAACACCCAGTGGGTTCTTGCGTGCCGATGCCGGTATAGAACGGACACGAACCAGCCGGCCAGCGCCAGGAAGGCGAGAAATCCAACACAGCCGGTTTCCGCGAGGACCGTCATGTGAATGCCGTGCGCGTACCGCGTCTTTGTCATACCGGAACTGTGGGAGGCAAAGAGCAGCCCGAAATTTCCAGGGCCGACGCCCAGGAAAGGCGCGGATCGAAATTCAGAAAGCGCGGCCGACCAGTTAGCGGCGCGCAGCCGGATGGGGTTGTCCGCCGACGCCATCGTCCATAGGGACGAGGGTCGAAGAAAAACCGTCACCAGAATCAGACCCGTGACGCAAGCCACCGCGATCCAGCGGCGGGACGACGGCGGATACCGCATCCACGCGTCCACGGCCAGATAGACACAGAACAGCGCCAAGGCGGCGTAGGATCGGGTCAAAACGAGTGCTGCCACCAGAATGCTCAGAAGGACCGCGAAAGCCATTGGCCGGGAGCCGATCCGGATCCGGTGATGCACCAGGGGGATGGCCGCCAGGCAGACGCAGGCAAAGGACGATGGCAGCGCGAAGCGGGAAAAGATCCGTCCGAATGCAATTCGGTGAATGGCCGAGCGGACGTCGTCGGTCCCGAGATCCATCCACGACGATGTCTGGACCATCATGGCGGGAAAAGACACTGCATACTGGTAAAACCCCGCAACCGATAGAGCCAGCGCCATGACCAGGAACAGCAGTTTGAGCGGTTCCGGAGATACGAAGCGCTGGAGCTGCGACAGGGCCGCGCCAAAAATAGCCGCGGCCGCCAATCCTGCGATCGTTTCTGCGCTCCGATATGAGTCCACTCCGAATACCGCGGACAGGCACAGGCTCAGAAAAAAAATCATGCTCCATCGGAAACCGGATTGAATCATCGGCGGCGCCTCGCCGGCTTCCGGCAGATGGACATCCCTGTCAGGCGGTGACTTCAGAAAGAGGACCATCAGGGAAAACGCGAAAAGACACAGCCATTCCAGCGGCCGGAGAGACTCGTGCACTTCCGCCGGCCACCACAAGAACAAAATCGTCGCCACGGCGGAGACACACAGCGCGATCCTGATCATCCTCCCTCAGCGCTCCCCGCGGACGCGAATAGCTCCGATACGGTTTCGGCATCCAGGTCGGCCGAAGCCGGCGCAGCGCCCGCGGCGATCAAAAAGTAGGCGTAGACCGCCACTTGCGCGCCGGTGTCGCCGCAATACGCAAGCGGCGGCATACACAGACTCGCACCCTCCCGCGCAAGCGCATCGGCCATGGCGGATCGAAGCGCCCGGTTGGCGGCAACGCCGCCGCACAACACAAACACACGGCTGCCGGTCGATCGGACAACCTTCACCGCCCGGTCAACCAACGCCGATATGGCTGCCGACTGAAAGGACGCCGCGACGTCGGCCCGGCGGCGTCTCACCTCCCGGGCCGGCATTTTGGCCAGCTTGTACAGAACGGCAGTCTTTAACCCGCTGAACGAGAAATCGAATGGAGAGCCGCGGATGACGCCGATCGGAAACCGAAACGCCGCCGGGTCACCCAGCTTTGCTTCCCGCTCAACATTCGGCCCGCCCGGAAACGGCAGCCCGAGCAGTTGGCCAACCTTGTCAAACGCCTCCCCGACGGCGTCATCCCGGGTGGTGCCGATCAATTCAAAGTCGACCGGAGACTTCAGAGTCACCAGCAGCGTGTGCCCGCCCGACGCGACCAGAGCCGATACCGGAAAATCGGACGGAGACAGCGGCCGGCCGCAGGACATCCCTGTCGCTGCCGGCACTTGGCCTTCCATGGCCGTCGACGGATCATCCCCATCCGGGCCGGTCGGATTCAAAAACGCCGACGCCACGTGGGCTTTGACATGATCGACCGCGTAGAGCGGCCGGCCGGTGGCCATCGCAAGACCCCTTGCGTACGCCATTCCACAGAGCAGCGCCGATAAAAGTCCCGGACGGACGGTCACGGCGATCGCGTCAAGATCGACCGCCCGGCAGCCGGCGACATTCAGAGCCTCCGACACCACCGCCGGCAGGCGCTCGATGTGCGCGCGGGCTGACAGTTCCGGAACGACGCCGCCGAATCGGGCATGAAGTAGCGTCTGGGATGCAACGATGGAAGATTTGAGAGTACCGGGAAACCCGCGCTCCGTCTCGTACACGGCCGCCGACGTCTCGTCACACGACGTCTCGATCCCAAGAATTATCACGGCGGCCCCGCCCTGGGCGCAATCTCAGCACCTTCCCGAACGCGAACCAACTGAGCGCCGTGGTCCGCCAGATTCGGCAGGCGCAGTTCCAAGGTCTCGATCGTTGGCGTTGACTGGACGTGACCGATCGCAACCGCGAACCCCCGGACGCGCGCGATCCGGATCAATTGATCAAAGGACCGCTCGATCTCCGCCCGGTCCATCACATGATCCAGAAAGACGTTGTTTTTCAGCGCCGCTATTCCGTGACGGCGCGCTTCATCATACGCCACCGATCCGGCCGATGTCCGGCTGTCCAAAAAAAACAGATCCTTCGGGAAGACGTCAAAAAAAAGGCGCATGACCCGCTCGTCCTCAGTTGCCCGTGATCCCATGTGATTGTTTACTCCGACAATCGGCACGCCGAGGGTTGAAATGTTTTCCGCGATGAGTGCCGCGATTTCTCCCGCGGATTGATTGACATAAATTCCATATTTTCCCGGGTTTTCCTTCGGAAATTCATGAGGCTCCATCGGCTGATGCAACACGATGTCAAATCCCCGATCGGCCGCGGCCTGCGCCACCCGCCGGCTGGCCGGCAAGTGCGGGATGACCGCGATGGCAACCGCATTCGGCAGGGACAAACACCGGTCGACATTCGTCCACGAGGCGCCGAAATCATCCAGCACGATGCTGATCCGCGCGCCGGGCTGGACACTGGGCCTTCCATGGCCTGCGGCCGGCGACGCCGGGCCTGACCGAACGTGGGGAGTTGGCCGAATCGAAGCGGTGCGTGTTGGCCGAGGCGGCGGGGGCAGGGAGAAATAGACGACGCCGAGTACAGCGGCGATCGCCGCCAGCAGGAGCCCAACCCTCCGGGACATGCGGGAAGCGAGAGCGCCCGAGGGGGAACTTATTTATCTCTCGAAATGGTTGGATTCGCGAGAGGATTTTGAGAACGCGAACTTTGGAAAATTCGAAAAACCGTCCGGACGATTTCGACCGCCCGCTGAAGCTGCTGATCGGTATCGAGATCGAATACCAGGTTCTTGCCCTTCTTCCGCATGAACTGCTCTCGCAGTAAATATCGGACATAGGGTTCCGGCACAACGATTTTTTTCTGTTCCAGTATCTTCACCAGCTCAGCCACGTCCGCGGCGTCATACTTTTCCCGGTTCCTCGTAAACTCCAGTACGATGTCTTCTCCGCGGATTTTATAAAGCGCCTCCTGAATCTCCTTGCCGATCGGCGGCTGCTCGACCTCAATATCCGGCGGTATACCCTTCTTGTGAATGCTGATCCCGCTCGGCGTGTAATAGGTCGCGGTCGTCACGGTGACGGCGTATTCCAGGCTCAAATGATCGTACACCGACTGTACAACCCCTTTGCCAAACGTTCTCTTGCCCACCAGAACTCCCCGGCCGCTGTCTCGGATCGCCCCCGCGACAATCTCGGCGCCGCTGGCGGTGTGGTCATTCGTCAGGACCACCACCGGGAACCCCGTGTAGGTTGTCCGGCGGCTGGATGGGAACGTGCGGTTCTGGCTGGGCAGTCGGCCGCGGGTATAGACCAGGAGGCCGGTGTCGACGAACAAATCGGATATTTCCGATGCGGAATCAAGAAGCCCTCCCGGATTGTTTCGGAGATCCAGAACCAGCGCCGTCATCCCGCGCGACGCCAGATCCTTCAACGCGTCCGAAACATCCCGCGCGCTGTGTTCGGTGAAATCCTTGATTCGAAGATAATACAGACCCTGACCCGTATCGATGGCGTCATGAGTGACGCTCTCAATCGGTATGGTCGCGCGCTTGAGCGTCAGATCGAACTTCTTCTTCCCGTGGACAACACTGATCGTCACATCCGTTCCCGGCTGGCCCCTCAGGCGGTCCGCGGCGCCGGACACGTCGAGCGTGTCCGTCGGCTCACCTTCGATTGTCACAATGAGATCGCCCGGCTGGAGGCCTGAGTTGAAAGCCGGAGTGCCGGCGATCGGATAGACCACCCGGATCGCCGTGTCCTCCTTCTCGATGACCATTCCGACGCCGCCGAATTTGCCCTGCGTTTTGATCTGCATGTCCTCGTAGTCCTGGGGCACCATCAGACGCGTGTACTGGTCGTCCAGGCTGTCGAGCATCCCGTCGATTGCGGCGCGGATCAGCGGGCCAGGCTTGATCTTTTCCGTGTCGTAATAACTGCTCTGAATTTTTTCGAGTACCTGATTGAACAACTGGAGATAGGCGGTCAGATTACTGTCCTCCAGATCCCTCTTCTTTGCGTATGCGCCGTCGAGCGGCAGGAAAATGAACGCGACCAGACAGACAAAAAATCCACACCGGATCACGATCCGCGCCGGCCTGATCACTACGCCCCTGGATCGACCGCAGTCCTTCATCTGCTGGATCTCCTTCCCAACCAGTCCTCCGGATCGAGCGCCTGACCGCCCTGCCGGATTTCAAAGTGCAGCACCGGGCTGCTCTCCAATAACCCTGTATTTCCCGCGCGGCCCAGCGCGTCGGACGATTCCACGCGCCGACCCAGCGTGACCCCGATTTCCGACAGGTGGGCGTAGAGCGTGAAATAATCCCCGCCATGCGACAGAATCACCAGGTTGCCCATGCGCCCGAAATAGTCCGCAAATACCACTTCTCCGCGGCTGACCGCCACCACACTCTGATTCGTTTCCGTCTGAATGTCAATTCCCTTGTTGACCCGCCAGGCGGAAATGGTTTCGTCAAAAAATTTCCCGTATCGCCGGACGGACTGAATCGATGACGCCGGAATCGGCCAGCGGAGGAGTCCTTTTTTATCCTCGAATTCCTTTTTCAAGTACGCCAGTTGTTCGCGGAGTTTGGACGCCTGCTCCCGAAGCGTTGTCAGCAGAAGCTGCAGGCTCGATTGCTCCTCTTCCAGACGCCGCGCCAGCTCATCCATCGCGCTCTTACGGCCGCGAACTTCTCCCAGGAGCCGCTCGCGCGTCTGCCGCTCCCGGCTCTGCCGGATCTCCAGAGTCCGCTTTTTCTCCTGAACGTCCGTGAGACTTCGATTCTTGGCAGCCAGCAGGGTTTGATTCTGCTCGATCTCCACTTTCCGCCGGCCGATTTGGTCGATCAGGGCCTGGTCGGTGGAGACGATTTGGATCAAGTCCCGCTCGACGGCGTGAAAAACTTTTCGGTCACCAAATACCAGCACATGGCCCAGCCAGTCCGATCGGCGGCTCCACAGATGGAGGCTTTGAAGGCGAATGGATAGAAACAAGCGGCGCTCTTCCTGAGAGAGATGTTCCGCCAGCCAATTTCGTTCTGTGGTCTCGATGTCGGCTCTCAACGCTTCCAGTTGCGCCCCCACCACCGTCAATTCGCTCCGGGTCTTCGATAGATCCCGGTCAGCCGTCTCCAATTTTTTTAATACCTGCCGCTCCTTTTTCGCCAGCGCGGCCGCGCCCTGCTGTGTCTGCCGCAGACGCATCTGCTCCCGTTCGTATTCGTTTTCCCGCGCGCGGATCTGTTTCATCACGTCTTCGTGCACCGCCTGCAAATCCTCCGCGCGGGACGATCCCGAAGGCGGCGCGGCGACGGCGGCCCCGAGTCCAAAGCCAAGGAGAGTGGTCAACGACACCATCCACACATAGAGATATCCCGGAATCGAGTGACCTGCGGAATGGGCCGAATCCGGCCTGGGCGGAGACACGCCGCGCGAAACACAGGCCGCCAAAATGATCAAGAACCATCCGGACGCCATGGCCAGCAAAAATGGCCCGTTGATATCCAGACCCCGCAACAGGCGGCCGGCCCATTCGGCGTAGGGGGCCACCCACCCGTTGGGATTGCGTGCGGCGGCGTATCCCAGGATGCTCAGGAGTCCTCCCATCACGGCCACAGAAATGAGCAGCGCGCCCGCGGCGCCGCGGAGGGCCACGCCAATCGTGTCGCGCCATGCCGAATCGGGCACTCCGGCGCCACGGAGGATGCCGGTATCGCTGAGGTGCCCGGCGGCGGATCGCCAGAAGAGGAGGACTCCGAGAATCAAAACGGCGCAGGCGAGACCGCGAGCGAGACGAAAAGCGGGTGCGAGGCGATTGAGTGTAACCAGATCATGATGGATGCGAATCGGCGCGTGCAGATCCGACAGGTGAGATGCCAGCGACGCATAAGTGGAAGGATTCGAACATCGGACGATGTACAGATCCTGCAGAGGATTGCCGGTCAATCCGGAGAGAACGGTTGTCTCGTGGAGAACGGCATCGGTTCCGACCAGCGCCTGAATTTCTTGAAGAGCGGTTTCCTTCGAGACATAGTCATAGTCCGCGCCCGAGGCCACAAACTGTGCCTCGAGATTCTGCCGGACGTCCGGCGGCGTCGGCGGGCTCACACTCACCAAGAGCGGCAGCCGTTCCGGCAGATGTGCGATCAGCCGGTCCACGCCCCGGGCCGTCAGCGCCAGGGTCACCAGGAGCACTGCCCAGCCCGTCCAGACAATCGTCATCCGATGAGAGGCTTTCATACCGTTATTGAACGCCTCTAAACAGATACCTCATACCTTAATTTTCGGCACAGTAGCCGGAAGGTAAAAGGGGCCGGATCTAATTTATTTTCTTGAAAGGCAGGTGGTTAATGAGCGTTTCATCGGGATTTTCCGGAATTGGATAAGAGCCGACGGGCACGGCGCAGAATTCCGTCGACGTCAATCGGACTGACGGTCTCCCGATCCAGCAGACCGATTCGAACCAGTCGGACCGGCAGGCCCGACTCGGTCAGCGTTTCGGCAACCAGGCCGCCAAGTCCTCCGGACACACGATGATCCTCGCAGGTCAGGACTTTCCGCGACCTGCGGACGGCCGACAGCAGAGCCGATCGGTCAAAGGGTTTCAAGGAACCCGCGTGATACACTGTGGCTTGGAAGCCTTCGGACGCCAGACGATCCGCCGCCGCCAGCACCGTCCGCGTGCGGTCGCCGCTGGCGATCATCACCAGATCGTCGCCGGATCTCAGAAGGGGCCACACGCCGGGAGAGAATCGCGCATTTTCCGGAAAAACCGGATCGATGGATGTGGTGTCCGTCTGGCCGGGAAATCGAATGTAGATCGGCGCGAAGCGGGTCACGCTGTAGGATAACACCTGGCCGGCCTCGGTCAGATCCGCCGGCAAATAAATTTCAGCGGATGGGATCACCCGCAACATCGAAACATCCTCGACCGCGGCTGGGCCGCCGCCCGCGGCCGGAAATGCCACCAGCGTGACGTTTTGCCGGGTCGGCGCGGCCACGGACCGGATGTCTTCCCAAAATCGCGCCACCAGCGCGCTCCGATCCGCCACAATCACCACCTGTTTGCCCACGGCCGCCATACCCACGCCCATCGAGACGGCGTGATCGGCCGCCGGCGCCAGAGAAAAAAACCGGTCCTTGAGGACCGCCGCGTCCCGGGCCGAGGACGGGGAGTCCACATCGGAGCGAGCGTCAATCACCGCCAGGGCGGCGTAGCGGGTCGCCAGATCGATCAGCATGCGGTCGAACACGCGCCGCGGATCAGACATCGCCGGCGCCTTGCGTTCGGGCGATGATGACATAGGGTCTGGGTGAGATTTTTTTGAATTTGTCCAACGCGTACCGGATCTCATCCAGCCGAGACCCGTCCACCCCGACGCTCTCCCACCCGAACGACCGAAATCGATCTTCCAGAAACTTCGCCGACTGGATCTGCTCCCGCGCACCGGGTCGCTCGCCATCTGGCCTCCGGGCTGGGAGGAAATGATGAACGATCACACAAAGCCGGGCCAACCGCTGCTCACCGGCGTGATTCGCCGCCATCCACATGCGGCCGCAGGTTAGTTCCGACAGACCCAGCAACACGAAAACGCCGGGACCTGGCGCGCCGTTGCCGGCCGGAAGGCGGCCGACGGATCGCAGGCCAATCGCCATGCCGACACCGGCAGCCAGCGCGGCGCCTGCGGACTCGCAGGAAAAATCAACCCCTGGGTCAAGATTCATATCCGGCCAAGGCTCCAGCCTGGTGTCGGTCGATTCCTCGGGCACTTGGCCACCTACGGTGGCCGGCGAAACCCCGAGCCGGTATAGAAGTGCGCGATAGACGGGCCATGCCGGCCGATCGGCAAAGATCAGGCGGTCGCGCCCGGCCCATGCCGGATTTTCCGGACGATACCGCAAATACTCCAGGTACAGCACCGACATCACCTCCGCCAGCGCCCGGGCGCGCGCGAAGTCCGGCGGAGGACTCGACACCGCCGGGAAATTCCCGATGTCCGCCCGAAGCCGAGCGACCCAATCAACCGGAAGACGACGGTCCGTCAAACCGTTTTTTCCGTTCGAGCGATCCAAACCGTCGCGCCGGTGTGGCCGATCCCATAGGCCGACAGGATCAGAGCCGAGGCCATCAGGGGTGAGGCAATAACGAAGAGCTTGACCGTCAGAGCGGACGCGCAGAAAAATGCGGCATAGGTGCCCGGCGCGTGTTCCAGTGTCCGGCCTCTGGTGCGTTCGATCAGCACCAGCCAGCGCGCCCAAGCGAGGGCGGCAAAGACAAACAGCACCCAGGGTTGGCGGCAAAGCAAAATCAATCCCAGCGCCAGAGCCAGTTCCATCCCGGTCCGCAGGTGCCTCGGATAAATCGGCCGGTTCGATACTTCAATGCCCCACACCGACAAAAACAGCAGACACGAAAATGCCGGCACGGCCATCAGGCCGTAGACGGTCAGATGATCGAGCGGCAAACTCTCATGCTGCCAGATCAGAGTCGACAACAGCCATCCGCCGGTCATCAGGAACAACACCAGCCCCCCCATCGACCTGCCCAGCCCCCGGAGGCTGAGGATCGATTGATTCATCCGGGCCCGAAATCGATCGGCGGCGCCCATCCACGAAATCAGCGCGGCCGCGGGTAAAAGAAGAACGGTACCCTGAATGACCCAGTCCCGGTGCGCGGGCATGAGGACCAGAATCAGAACGATCCAAGACGCGCTGAGAAGCAACGACCATGGAATCCATTGGGAGAGGCTGAGCGACCAGGCCAGAATGGCGAGTATGGATAGAAGCATCGGCATATTTTGGGGCAGCGGTGGCAGGAATTCCAAATCCATCAGATCCGATCCGCGCGCCAGACCCAGCAGATCATCCAGGTCATCAACCACATGGATCGACTCGTACGGGAATCTCAGAAACGGAGTTCTCAACCGGACCGCGGTGAGTTCTCCCTCAGCCAGCGTCACCGACGTCCCCCTCAGCCACGGATCGTCCGTCCACAGCACCGGCCAGACCGTGTCGCTCACCCGTTCCTCCACCGCCCGCCGCATCTGCTTGATCCGGTCCACCGGCCAGCCGAGGGACACGGTCCGGAGGACGGCGGGGGGATACGGTGATTCGAGAATGAAATTGTCCGGAAATGAAGCGTCGCCCCGGAATATCCCGCGTTCGTAGACCGCCACCGATCCCGGGGGCAGGCGAAGCTTGAGTTCCGCCTGCACCCGCTCAAACAGAGCCGATTCGGAAAAAAAAATGTAGGAGCCGGCCGGATTCAATTGTTTGTCCCGAATCTGCTCGAATACATAATAGGACGCGACGGACTGGAGTTTGAATAATCGCAGCAATTCCTCGCCCGACGCGACGAATACCCGGCCGCTCGACTCCAAATCCCGCAGCGTCTCCTCCCGAAACACGACGCCTTCAACATTCTTACTGATCAACCGCTGAACCGTCCGCTCCCGTGCCGGGCCGGACAACTCAAGGACGGCGCGTGCGGCGGGTTCCGACAGGATCAACGCGGGCCGATTTGAAAAGTAAACGAGATGCGGGATGAAATAAATCGCCAGCAGCACAAGCGCGCAGCCGAACACCCATGCCGGGGCGGCCTGGCAAACCCTGAGAAGGCGCGTCATCCGCCCGGACGATGTTTGGCCTGCGCGGCCAGAAACGCCTCGATGAACGACTCAATGTCTCCGTCCAAGACGGCGGTCACATTGCTTGTCTCGCAGTCCGTCCGATGGTCTTTGACCATCTGATACGGTTCGAGGACGTAGGACCGGATCTGCCGGCCCCATCCGATGTCCTCCTTGACGCCACCCAGCCGGTCCAGTTCCTTCTGTTTTTCCTGTTCCTTGAGATCATAGAGTTTCGCCTTCAACATCCGCATCGCGTTTTCCCGGTTCTTGTGCTGGGACCTCTCCGTCTGACAGGCGACGATCAGGCCGGAAGGAGCGTGAGTGATTCGAACCGCGCTGTCCGTCTTGTTGACATGCTGCCCACCCGCCCCGCTGGCCCGGTAGGTGTCCACCCTCAGATCCTCCGGCCGGATGTCGATGGGCGTTTCATCGTCGATCTCCGGCAACACATAGACGGCCGCAAACGACGTGTGCCGGCGGCGGTTGGCGTCGTAAGGAGAAATTCGGACCAGACGGTGCGTTCCGCGCTCGCATCGCAGGAGCCCAAACGCGTACCGGCCGCTCACCAGCAGCGCCGCGTCCTTGATTCCGGCTTCCTCGCCCGCCTGATGGTTCAACATCTCCACGCCATAGCCGACCTGCTCGCTCCAGCGCGTGTACATCCGCAATAACATCTCGGCCCAGTCCTGAGCCTCCACGCCGCCGGTGCCGGGATGGATCGAGAGGATGGCGTTTTTCACGGACATCGGATCCGTAAAATAAATATCGTGCCGGAGCGTGTCGATTTTCCGGCGGGAGAGGTCCATCAACCGGACCAGATCCGCGCGATTTTCATCCAAAAATGCCGGATCCTCCGCAGCCAGCTCCAAGAAGGCTTCGAGATCCGTCAGAGTGGCCTGTGCCGATTGGACATCCTCCAATCTCGATTCAATCCCGGCGCGTCGGCGACCCGCGGCGCGGGCATCCTGAGGATTCGACCAAAATGCCGGGTCCGCGGCCTGCTCGTCCAGCCGCTTCATCTCCTTCGTCAGTTCCGGAACGTTCAATAAACCCGCCAGTTGCGCGCACTCGTCCCGAAGCGACCGGGCGCCGCTCTGATACTCCTGCAGATCCATCATCGACGCTCAACCCAGATCCAGTCGGCCAGGTTACGCCGGATGGTTCCCTCCAGGCCATCCACAAATCCATCCATCATTTGTTCCGAACTGGCCGGATCGATCCGGTAAAACTCAAATCCAAATCGAAACTCATGGCCGGCGGCGGGTAGATTGTACAGGCCCCCGACAAACAACGGGACCGCGAGGCGCGAAGCGATCCGAACTGGCAGATCGTTCACGCGGACGCGGCCGAATACTTTTGGACGCACGCGGAATTTCCGCGGACCGGCATCGGTATCGGATCGGGTGGCCGTCCCATCCGCCAGAAACGCGATTGAGGATCCATCCGACATGGCCGCCGCCAATTCCCGCGGCCTGTTCACGTCGGCGTACCGAAACCGGTCGCTCTCCAGCCGAAGCCGGGACAGGGTCACGGCCAACGGCGACCATCGGTAGGACCGGTATAAAAATAGGATCGGCTGCGGGAGAGGCGCCAGCAGATCCATTTGCATTTGAAACGGGCCCAGATGCGCGCTCACAAACACCGCGCGCGGAATCTTCCCGGCCGACGCCCGAAACTCTTCCCATCGGCGCCGGGCCTGCGGCGCGAGCCGGTCCAGCGCGGTGAGGTTGTGCGACCGGCAATAGACCGTTTCCGCCAGGCCCTGGCCCATGGCAACGAAAGGCTCTCGCGGCCGGCCCAACAGAAGAGCGACCGCGGCCGATATCCGGCGAGTACGGCGGAGCAGTTCAGACTCCGGCAACTGATCGGACCAGCTAAAAAGCCGGCGAATGGAAAGATACCACAGCCATTCGGAGAACGGGGGAATTGCCGGAGACATGGGCAGGTACGAAGGGACGTCAGTAACCGGTGGGAGAAGACAGGAGCGGCGGCGTGAGGGGCTCGGCCGACCGCGACGAGCAAGACAGAGATTCGGGATTCAGTTCGGATAGGATTTGATCCACGATGGCCAGCGCCGAATGCGGTTTTGAGTGGGCCTTCAGCCGAACTGACAGATCCCGCCGGCGGCCTGGATTGCTCAAGAGCGATTGCACCCGGCCAACCACATCCGCGGGGGTCGATCCGATCTCCGCGAGGCCGAATCTCTGAACATACTCCAGATTGTGCCGCTCCTGACCCGGCAACGCGTGCTGGATCACCATGGGAAGTCCGACTGCCAGACATTCCGCCAGCGTCAGACCCCCCGGCTTGGTGATCGCCAGATCGGCCAGCGCGTAGAGCATTCGAATATCATCGGAGAATTCGAGCGGAACCACCCGGTGACTGGACCGGCCCGCCCAGGACCGCAACGCGCGCAGAGCCGCGGGATTGGTGCCGGCGGGCGCAAGAATATTGATAGGATCCGGCAGCTGTTCCAGCTCCCGCAGAAGATTCTGCTTCAAGCCCACTCCCCGGCTACCGCCCATGAGCAAAACTGTGGGACGGCCGGGAAAGAGACCGTACGTTTTCCTCGCCTGCGCAATGTCCGACGGATCCGGCACCGTGGCCAGATCGGGATGGATCGGTATGCCGCGGCAGAAAATCCGGTCGACCGGCACCCCCGTGTCCATGAGCTGAGAGCGCTCCGCCGGTCCAGGAACAAAATAACCGTCGATTTCCGGGGCGGTCCAGTATCGATGAATGCTGTAGTCCGTGACCACCGCGAAAATCGGGGCGGAAAATCCCGGATCAGAAACGTGACCCCAGGATTTCAGCCGGGCCAGAATTCTCGCCGGAACGGCCTGAGTACAGACCACCACATCCGGCCGCTCCTGTGCCATCAGGGTCAGAAATTTTTGCCTGGAACGGTGCGTCCAGTATTTCAAAAAGGGCTCGCCGGCATCGAGAGACTTGGGATGATCATATAGGAAATCCCAGAATGACGGAACATATTTCACAATCGACAGGTAGGACTGGCAGATCGCCGGCGCAAACCGGCCCGCGCCGTATTCGATGGCCTCCACCAGCCGGACCCGCGGAGGCGCATCCGGCAGGCGGCGCGCGAACGCATCCGCCAGAGCCTGAGCGGCGCGCTCGTGCCCCATGCTGATTCGAATATGGAAGATCAACACCCGCAACGATTCCCGTGAGATCATTTTTTGGCTCCGGCTCTCCCCTCTCCTGTTGTCGACCTACAGGTTGACTTCCTTGAACTCCGTAAACCGGATGTCATCCGAAGACTGATCAAGGTAAAATCGCACATAGGAGTAAGGCTTGTCAATCTGCATCGTGTAGTTCATGATCGTCAAAACCGCGCCGGGCAAAATCCGGTCCTTCGCGCAAATGATTCCTGGTTTCGCTTCGGACAGACGCGAGTTCAAGTCGATCAACTCCCGCTGCAACTGCCGAATCCGCTCCGATATGCCGCGGGCCGTTGTCACCAGTTTTTTTAGCAGCTCCTCCTTCTCGATCGGCAGCGCCCCGTATTTTTCCTTTAATTTGTTCAGTGTTTCTATTCCCTGTTTGACCGATTCGAAGTTCTTTCGGTTGGAATCCACCTCTTTTTCAATCTCCGCGATCCGGCTGCGAACCGTCGGATCATAACCGACTTCAACGACCGTCTTCGTCGCCACTTCCGTCCCGATGCTCTTTGCCTCCACGCTCTGCCCCGCACGGGTGACGCCACCGATCAGTGCGCTGCGTTTGCCGTCGCGAAGCACCACGTTGCCGCGGGCCGAGATCGCCGAATGCAAAATAGCCTCCGCGACAATGACGTTACCCTCCACAAAAAGATTCGAGTTCTCGATGAATTTCGCCGTGACGTCCCCCGCCGCGCGGATAAACGTGTCCGGCGTGCCGATGATTCCTTTCTCCACGACAATATTCCCGCCCGATTCGACAAACCCCCGCATGATCGCCTCCACAAACACATCCCCCGTCGCCCGCACGACAAATCCCTCGTCGACCGCGCCCCGGATGATGACCGTGCCGTCAAAATTAATGTTTCCGATCTCGAAATCGACGTTCCCCTTGTGCTCCAGAATATTGTCGATCCGGATGGTCTTGCCCGACATCACCACGTGGCCGCTGGTCACGGCAAAAAATTCCGATCCGTCCGGAGACACCTGCACGTTTTTCCCGGCGGTCAAGGCCGTGTCCTTCCCGGCCTTGGGCCGGGTCTCCTCACCGAAGACGTTGACGCCGACTTTCCCCTCAGTTGGCGGATATTTCTTCACCAGCAGCTGCCCTTCCTTCACGCTCTTGAACGCCGACATGGTCCGGTAATCCACACGCCCGCTGTCATCCTCCTTCAGCTTCTCATCCTCGTCGCCCTTGAATAAAAAGTCCAGCCGAGTGTCCGCGCCCTCCTCGGCGGCCGTGCCCTCCGCGATGAGGAGCGTCTCGTGAAAGGCGCCGCCCTCCAGATAGGCGGCGATATTGTCCGCGTTCACGTTTGCGATCCCCATTTCCGACACGCGGCGGGTGATGTCCTCCGTCTGGACCGACATCCCGCCCTCCTTGGGCGGGACCACCGTCACGAATGCCTTCAGCTTGTCCGTCGCGATCGCGATCTCGAATTTCCCGTCCAGCTTGTCCTCCGGCTGCCGGTTCGCCAGCCGGACCCGCTCACCGCGCGCTTCCTCCACCACCGTCCGCACAACCGCCTCAGAAACGTCGCGCGTGTATCCCTTCGCCTTCATCTCCGCAAACAACACCCGCACATCCACGCCCTTGGCGGTCGCGCCCTCCGGCGGATAGACCGTCAAAAAGAGTCCCTCAGGAGTGTTTTCAATCGTGTAATATCCTTCGGACTTTTTAGCGCCTGCGACCGCCGCCGCGGCGGATGCCCGGCTGGCCGGGAGGGAAATCTTGGCCATTTCCTCGCGGCGGATCGCTTTCCGATAAATCTCCAGAATGTACGGCCGCTTGTTCAATCCCATCATGCCGTCTGACTTGTCCTGAATCACATCATAGGCCAGCTCCGAGGGAGGTATTTCCAGCTTTCCAGACGCCGCCTCCAGACCTTTCTTGATTTCATCGCAGGTCACTTTCACTTTGCGCGCCTGGGGATCGAGATCGAAAAATGCTTTCAGCCTGTCGTCCGCGTCCCCAGGCTCCTTGAGAATCACCCGCAACCGCGCCACGGGTTTGTCCTCCAGGCTCTTGCCGGCCGGGACACTCAGAATATTATCCGCGGGCGGCCTGCCCAAAATGGCGCGGACCACCCCGACTTTTCCGGCGTCGGCGGTCGGGACCGCGGCGTTGCGGCGAAGCTTGGCCAGGACATCCGCGGATTGAATGTCCGCGGGATTGGGCGGCCGCCAGTACTGGCGCGTGATGCTTTCGGTATAATCCACCACCTCGTAAGGATCTTTTTTCAGCTTGTCTCCCTCGATCCGCCATGTACCGGGCCCTTCCTCGCGGGTGGATTCCGACGAAATCGGTCCGAGCGTCAGCTTGACGCCTTTGGTCATTTTCCGGGAATAGGCGACGCGGACCAGGCTGGGATTTTCCGCTTCCCGCTGAAGAAACTCCGCCACCGGCTGAGCCTCGATCGCGAACATGTCCGCCACCTTTTGCTCCTGGCTCTGCTTGGCCAGATTCAGAATCTCGTCCAGCCAGACTTTGAAATCCCGAATGCGGTCCTGATACATTTCCGGTTTGACGGTGATGTCCACCCGCTGCCCCTCGACGCCGATCTGCACCGCGTTCACTTCCCGGCCAACCGTCGCCGATCCGCTTAAAAATCCGTGCTGCTTCGGATCAAACACGACCACTTTCCCGCTGCACGTTACTCGCGAATACGCCACCGCGCTCTTCACCCACAAATCCCGCTTCGTCGTGGCCTCCGCACGCTCGAGAAAATGACAGAAAATCGATCCCTCCGCAAAAAGCGATGTCCGGCGCAATACCCCGTTGTACACGTAGATCGATCCGCCGGCCTGAATCACACAGCCCTCCACGTCCCCCAGCACGTAGATGTCCCCCGTGGTCTTGATCTTGCTGCCCTTGCCGACATTGCCCATGATGACAAGAGTGCCGTCGAACTCGATCGCGCCCATGGTGGCATCGATGCTCCTTGGGATCTCGCGGAGAACGTCGACGGTCACGCGGTTGTTAATCCACCGGGCCAGACCGCCGATTTTGGAAATCAGCCGGTGGCCCTCCTCATCCAGCACCATCTGCCGGCCGATGAAACTTTTCACCGAAACATTCTTCACCCGCTGGCTCGGCGCCAGAATAGCCTGCCCGGGAAATACGGTGATCGATTTTCGAAACTCTGAAAAGGGGAGATCGAAAAAAAGCAGCTTTTGACGCAGGGTGAGATCGCCAAACCGGTAGAATTCGGCAAATACCTGCTCCACCGCAGCCGCCGGACCCTCGGTGGATACGCTCGCCGTAGCGGTCTTGGTACCCGACAACTGCTCATCGAGTTTTTCCAGGTCTTTGCCGAGTTGATCGAGCTCCTTGAGATCAAACTCGCCTG
>CAZHRJ010000037.1:0-23966 GCA_964534765.1 uncultured bacterium | reverse complement strand
CGCATTTTTACCCGCATCGGCGCTTCTGACGATCTCTCCCGGGGACAGAGTACGTTCTACGTCGAGATGTCCGAAACCGCCGCCATTCTGCGCCAGGCGACCCGCGAATCCCTCATTCTCCTCGATGAAATCGGCCGCGGCACCAGCACCTACGACGGCCTTTCCATCGCGTGGGCCGTCGTCGAATACATCGCCGCCCAAATCGGCGCCAAAACCCTCTTCGCCACCCACTACCATGAACTCGCCGATCTGGACGGACAGTCCGGCGTCCATACGCTGACGGTCATGGTCAAGGAATGGGAGGGCCAGGTGGTATTTTTGCGTAAAGTCATCGATGGCGCTTCGGATCGAAGTTTTGGCATCGCCGTCGCCGATCTGGCCGGAATCCCCCGCCCGGTACTCTCTCGCGCGCGCGTTCTCCTCACCGAACTCGAAGCGGGAACAATCGGCCTTGAGCGATCGGCCGCCTGCGGCAATCCGGAGGACTTATTCGCTTCCCGGTTCCAGGATCAATTGGACGATCTCAAACAAAAAATCCGTTCCGTGGACCTCGACCGCACCACGCCGCTCGACGTCGTCGCCATCCTGGCCAAATGGCAAAAAAATCTCCAATGACCCGGCCCGATATCGCCGTCCTCGCGCCGGAGGTTGTCAACCAAATCGCCGCCGGCGAAGTCGTCACCCGCCCGGCCGCGGTTGTTCGGGAACTTCTGGACAACGCAGTCGATGCCGGTGCGACCGACATTCTGATTGAAATTGAAAAAGGCGGCAAAAAACGCATCCTGGTCCGCGATGACGGAATCGGCATGGATCACGACTCCCTGAAACTCGCCGTCCTCCCTCATGCCACCAGTAAAATCCGATCAATCGACGATCTCCATAACATCCGATCCCTGGGATTCCGGGGTGAAGCCCTCCCAAGCATTCTCGCCGTCAGCCGGCTTGAGATCCTCACCGCCGCATCCACCGCCCGTTCCGGCCATCGGCTGACGGCTTCCGCGGACAAATCGACCATCTCTCCCGCCGCCGCGCCTGCAGGAACTTCCGTGTCGGTTAGGGATTTGTTCTGGAACGTGCCCGCTCGGAGAAAATTCCTTCGCTCTGATACCTCCGAAACCCGGGCGGTCACCGAAGTCATCATCGAACACGCGCTGGCATTCCCAAATTTGGCATTTCGGTACATCCGCGACGGTATCGAATCCTTCGCCCTGCCGGCCGGGGAGACGATAGCCGACCGCGTCCGTGAACTCTACGATCCTCTGATCCATCAGGCCGCCATCCCATTTCAATCGGAAACCGCTTCGATCCGCATCTCTGGCCTGGCCACCGATCCCTCTGTCGTCAAATCCACCCGCTCGTCGATGGTCCTCTTCGTCAACGGCCGCCGGATTCAGGATTCCCGCCTGACGCATGTCATCCTGACGGTCTATCGGGAAATACTCGATCAGGGATTCCCGGCGGTTTTTATGTTCCTCGATATCAATCCTCATCTGGTCGATGTCAACGTCCATCCGGCCAAGGCCGAAGTCCGGTTTTCCGATCCGTCGATCGTCTATCAGGCGGTCTCGGAAACCCTGTCCGGCGCCATTCATCGCTTTCATCCCTCATCAACGCCGACCCCGGAATCTGCGTCCGCCGTCGCTGGCGGGCCCATCGCGTCTCCGGGTGCCCCCGAAGCGTCGCCGCTTTCCCATTCAACGGACCGGCCCCAGCCGCCTAATCCGTCCATCGCGCCCGTCGAACCCGGCGATCCCGATCCTGCTCTGTCTCCGGATCCGGACTTTCTCCAACCGGCGGCGGCCGCCACTCTTTTCCCGCTGGTCGCCGGCCGGTTCCGTGTTCTTGGGCAGATTTACAAAACATTTCTCCTTGTCGAGGAAATCCCCGCTGAATCCTCCGAGTCGGCCGATCCGCAGATCTGGATAGTGGACCAGCATGTGGCATCCGAGCGCGTTTTGCTGGCGCGCACAACCGATCGCATCGAATCCCGCGGCGCCCTGTCCCAGGCTCTGCTGGTTCCCCTCATACTTGAGCTGGGGCTCAGGGATTCCATTCTCTTTGAGCGCGCGGCTGCGTCTCTTCGGCGCATGGGATTTGAAATCGAACCCTTTGGACCCCGCGGCGTCTGGGTGGTCCGGGCCGTGCCGTCCATCCTTGGCCGCCGGGTGGCGGACCGGAAGGTGTTTTTGAAGTTCGTCGAGGAATTATCTTCTTTTGACATGACCCGGCGTTCGGAAGAGGAACTGTTTCACGATATCCTCGCCCATTTTTCCTGCAGAGCCGCCATCAAAGCCGGCGATGTCCTGCTGCCGGAGGAACAATCCAGGCTCCTGTCGGATCTTTTGTCCTCCCAGCATTTTCGCATCTGCCCGCACGGCCGGCCCTCCATGATCAAACTTTCCAAAGACGAACTCGAACGCCGATTCCTTCGAAAATAACCTCACCACCACCCGGTTCGATCCGCCCCCTTCGCGGCGGCATGGTCCTCACGGGACCCACCGGCGTCGGAAAAACGGATCTCGCTGTCAGGCTCGCCGATTTCCTCGCGGCGCAAAACTGCCGCATCGAAATCGTCTCCGCCGACGCCCTCAGCGTCTATCGCGAACTCGAAATCGGCACGGCCAAACCGCCGATTTCTACCCGGCGCCGGATCGTTCACCATCTCATGGATGTCACGTCCATCGCCGCCGTCGGCCGCCGCACCGCCGGATTCAGCGCCGGGGACTTCTCCCGGAAATTTACCGCGCTTATCCCGCGACTGCCCGATCCCATCCTGGTTGTCGGCGGAACCGGATTCTATATCGACGCCGTTGTCCGGGGATTGGCGGATAACCCTCCCGCTTCAGCTGAAATCCGGGACCGGCTGATGGTGGAGGATCAAATCAGCCCGGGATCGCTCTTCGACCGATTGCGAAAAATCGATCCCGCCGCCGCCATGGCCATCGGGCCGGCAAATCGTCAGCGGATCGTCCGCGCTCTGGAAGTTTGTGAAATCACCGCCCGGCCTTTCTCTCAAAGCGCGCGCCGGCGGCCCGCGTTCGCGCCGGACATTTTTGTACTTGAAATGGACCGCGCCCGGCTCCTTCGCTTGATCGAGGATCGCACTCGGCGGATGTTCGACGGCGGATTGCCTGAAGAAGTCGATCGTCTGCTGCGATCCTTCCCCGTATCCCTCCCGGCTTTTTCAGCCATCGGATACGCCGAGGCGGTCCTCCTCGTCACCGGCAGGATCGACAAAGAAGAGGCCGTCGATCGAACTTGCCGGCGCACCCGGCAGCTGGCCAAGCGCCAGTTGACCTGGTGGCGGCATTTCAGGTATGAACGCAAATGGATGGCGCCGGCGGACCTCTCGCCGGAGGATCTCTGGCGCCGATGGAAGGAGTGTGACGCTTGCGGCGGTTTTTCCTCTTCCTGATTCTCTTGGCCCTGTTGGCGGGCGTGGTCTATTCCTCCATCGCGGCGGTGCCGGACGGTTCCGTCGGCATCCTGTCCATGCGGATACCGCCGCCCCGGTTTTTCAAGTTATCTCCTTCGCTGAGTCCCGGACTCCATCTGGTCCTGCCGGTGGTCACCCGGGTTCATCTCTACTCCATCCGCGTCCGGATGTTGTCCCTCGATGTCCCGATTGATGGCGGAAAAAAATTCCGCCTAACCGCCCAGGTCAGGCTCGACCCCGATTCCGCGCCGGCCATCCACCGCCGCCTCGGGCCGAACTACCTCGATGACGTTACCCGCCCCACCGTCCAGGCGATCCTCGAACGGGAAGTTTATAGGGCCGGAGGCGATGTCTCCCACCCGGAACATCAGCAGCAAATTTATTCCGCCATCGCCGGCGCTCTCGCCTCTGATGGCCTCTGGCTCGATCAAGCCATCCTGGCCAGACTGGAGATGGTTCACCTGACGGAAGAGGAATTCGATAGCTCCGACACCGATCCTTCGTCGGACTGATGAACCCCTGGCGTAGTCTGAACTTCTCTCTCACATCCCGATTCATCCGATGAGCCCATCTTTCCGATCAATTCCCCTCTCCGGCAGGCCCAGGTGTCCACGTCAAACCGGCATGGGCCCGCCAAAAACGTTGATCGTCGGCCTGGTCATCCGGGGCCGGCCCATCGACGCCGACTTGGCCGAACTCGCGGAACTGGCCCGCACCGCGGGGGCGGCTGTTGCGGGAACCGTTGTCCAGCGGGTCGATCGGATCGATCCGGCGGTCTGGATGGGCCGCGGCAAATCATCTGAGATGGCCCAGGTCGTGAGCAGCGAGGGATATCAGATCGTCATTTTCAACGCCAACCTGTCGCCCACCCAGGTCCGCAATCTTCAGGATATGCTCGGCAGTGAGGTCAAGGTCATGGACCGGCCGGGTCTGATTCTCGATATCTTCGCCAAACACGCCCGGAGCCGCGACGCCAAGTGGCGCGTTGAATTGGCGCAGCTGCAGTATCTTCTTCCCCGTCTCGCGGGTCTCTGGCGGCACCTTGAGCGCCAGCAGGGCGGCATCGGCACTCGGGGTCCGGGTGAAACGCAGATCGAAGTTGACCGCAGGCTCGCCAGAAAAAGACTCGCGTTCCTGCAGGACCAGCTTGAACGCATGGGCCGCGCCCGGACGGTCCAGCGCTCATCCCGGGACCGGATGCCCCGCATCGCCATCGTCGGCTATACCAACGCCGGCAAGTCCACCCTATTGAATCTCCTGACTCGATCCGATGTCCTAGCCGAGGATCAGCTCTTTTGTACCCTCGACACCAAAACAGCCGCCATGGTTTTCCCGTCTTTATCAGGCGAATCGGCGCCCGACCGCGTCCTCATTAGTGACACGGTCGGTTTCATTCGAAATCTGCCCGATCACCTCTTCGACGCGTTCCTGTCGACGCTCGATGAGGTGCGCGACGCCGATTTGCTCCTCCATGTCATCGACGTCTCCAATCCCGAATTCCGAAAACAGGCGGAAGTCGTATCGGAGGTGCTCAGCCGCATATCCACCAGCCGGCCCATCCTGACGGCGTTTAACAAGGCCGACCGCATCCAGTCCATGCCGGATCACCTGATCCGGGAATTTCCGGATTCTCTCTTCCTCTCGGCCAGAACCGGATTTGGCGTCAGCGCGCTGCGCGAGGCCATTCGCCAAAAATTGATCATCTCGCCCGCGCGCGCGTGAAAAAGAAAAAATCGGCCAAAACCGCCGATCCCATTCCGGACATCGTACCGGAACTTGTCGCCTCTGAAATCCGGGAGTTCATGTCTCTTCACAGACTCGACGACCTCGTCATCGAATCCGATCAGGGCAGAATCGAAGTCCGGTCCGGCACGCCCAGTTTCTACGCGCCGGTTTCACCCAGAGTCCTCACCCACGCTGATTCAACAACCGCAGCGCCCGCGCAGACTGCCCACGCCGAACTCGCTTCGACCTTCCTTTCCATTCGATCCCCGATGGCCGGCACGTTTTACCGGGCGCCTTCGCCCTCCTCCACCCCCTACGTTCAGGAGGGCGACCGGGTCTCGCCGAGCACAACCGTCTGTATCATCGAGGCCATGAAGGTCATGAATGAGATCAAGGCGGACGTTTCCGGAAAAATTGTCAAGATTTGTCTCGAGAGCGCCGCATCGGTGGAGTCGGGAGCGGTCCTCTTTGAAGTCGATCCCAACGGCTGACGCGGTGCGGTCGTGATTGGACTGTCCCCGCCGGCGGCCCTGACCGCTCTTGCCTTCTGCCTCCTGCCCTTTGCCTCCCGGGCGGATATCGATTCATCCCGGCGCTCGGCCATCGTCACCGCCGCCGCCGCCGTCCTGCCGGCGACCGTCACGATCGGCGCGGAACGCGTCGCGGTCCAGCAGATCAATCCGTTTCGCACGCTCCACGACGATTTTTTTTCTGACTGGTTCTCCGATCCGTTTTTCGGCGGGTTCAGACGTCTTGTCCGAATCCCCGCGGTCGGCAGCGGCATCCTCGTCGGCAAACAGGGGCTGGTCTTGACCAACGACCATGTCGTCGCCGACGCGCGGAAAATCCATGTCACCCTGTCAGACGGTCGTATCTTCCCAGCCCGCGTCAAGGGCCGGGGCCTGCCTCTCGACCTGGCCCTTCTTGAACTCGTCCCGACCGATGATGGCTCAGCCGGCGCTGAGGCGCTTGACCTGCCCTTCGTCACTCTTGGCACCGCGGAAGACCTGGCGCTCGGCGAATGGGCCATCGCCATCGGCGCGCCGTCCAACCTGGAGGCCAGCGTGACCGCGGGAGTGATCAGCGCCGTCGGCCGGCGGTTGCCGCCGAAACAGGATTATAAATATTTCAACATGATTCAGACCGACGCCGCCATTAATCCCGGCAACTCCGGCGGGCCGCTGGTGAACGCCGAAGGCAAGGTTGTCGGCATTAATACTCTCATCGTCTCGAAATCAGGCGTCTACGAAGGTCTCGGATTCGCCATCCCGGCGGACCAGGCTCGGAAAGTCCTCACCGACATCCTCGAGAGCGGGGAAATCCAGCTGGCTTGGTTTGGATGGGAACTCGTCGACCTCGAATCCTCCGGCCGGGGAGCCGAAGAGGGGCTCCGGATTAAGCGGGTTATCGATCAGAGTGAAGCCGCTTCGGCGGGAATCAAATCTGGGATGGTCCTTCGGGCTCTCAACGGAAAAACCATCCGATCCGCTGAAGAATATGAGTCGATCATCATGTCCCTTCGCATCGGCCAGGTGGTCGCCGCCCGCGTGTCGGCCGATGGATCCGAACGCGTTTACCGGCTGACGTCGCGCGCCATCCCGCCGGCTCTCATTCGCGTGAATCTCGGGCTCGAAGTCCAGGACGTGTCGGTCCGGTACCGCCGGGCCGTCGGCGGGGGAGTGGTGGTCACGGCTGTTTCGCCTGACGGGGTCTTTGGCCGGCTTAGCCCCCCGCCGGTCATGCCCGGCGATATTCTGGTTGAAATCAACAGCCGGCACATCGATTCGGTTGAATCCTTCCACGACGTCGTCAAACGCCTCAAAAAAAGTTCCCGCGCCGATTTTACCGTCCGAAGAAAAAATTTTCTCTTCAGCTTTACCATCCAACTTTAGCCGCCGCTTCCCCGCCATCCCCAAGTTTATCCGTACCGGCGGATATGGTACACCGTCTCCGAAATGAATCTTCAAGCTCGCTTGCTTGAATTGAAAAACCGCCTGCCCGCCGGTTCCTACCTGGTCGGCGGCGCGGTGCGCGATCGCCTTCTCGGTGTCCCTCCCAAAGATCTTGACGTGCTCGTTCCCGGGGATCCGTTCGTCCTCGGCCGGGCGCTCGCCGAGGGGTGGAATGGATTCTTTGTCCCGCTCGATGAAACCCGCCGGATCGCCCGCGTGGTCCTGCGCGGCGGCGCGGACATTGATCTTCTGCCGATACCGCCCGGCGGAATCGCCGATAGTCTCGCCGAACGCGACTTCACCATCAATGCCATCGCCCTTTCCCTTGACGACGACCGCATCCTGGACCCCTTCAACGGTCAGGCCGATATTCACTCTAGATCCATCCGCGCGGTCGCCGATATAAATCTCGATCACGATCCTCTGCGGCTCCTCCGCGCCTGGCGGTTCCGCGCGACGCTCGGTTTCTCGCCCGTACCACAGCTTGTCCGCGCTATCCAAATTCGCCACAACTCGCTCTGGTCGGTCGCCGCGGAACGAATAGCGGAGGAGTGGTTCCTCCTCTTGGCCGCTAAAAACGCCGGCCGGACCATTCAGGAAATGAACACCGCCGATACTCTCCTCGCCCTTTTTCCGGAATTTCGGCCCATGCGCGGTTGCGTCCAGAACGAGTTCCACCATCTGGACGTCCTGGACCACAGTCTGGCCGCGGTCGATATAATCGATGAACTCGCCGCTGATCCTCTCCGCGTTTTCCCCGTCGAGTCGGCCGACGCCGTCGCGGACTATCTGAACCGGCCCCTCATCGGCGGCCGCGCGCGCGTCGCTTACCTGCGCTTTGCCTGTCTCCTCCATGACATCGAAAAACCATCCACCCGCGCCGCCGATCCGGATGGACGAATCCATTTCTACGGCCATGAACGCGCCGGCGCCGCTTCGGCCCGGACCATCTGCGAAAAATTTAAACTCGCGCGCGTTGAATCCGATTTGCTCATGACTCTCGTCGGCCAGCACATGATTTTCGGGCCCGGCATCTATTTGCCGGAAACCAATCTCGATCGCTTTTTTTACAGACTCTTCCGCGATTTCGGCGGCGACGACGGCCTGGGTCTTCTGATCCTCTCCCTGGCTGATCGAATGGCCAGCCTCGGGCCGGCGGTAACGCCGGAGTTTAATGAAAAACACAAACGATTCGTCTTCGACGGCATCCGGCGATATTTTCAAGAAAAAGATCGCGTCGTGCCGCCCAGAATCCTCTCCGGCGATGACGTCATGCGCGCACTCAATATGCCGCCAGGACCCGCGGTCGGCGCCATCCTCGAACGCGTACGGGAACTTCAGGCCGAGGGGAAAATCCTCTCCAGGGTGGATGCCCTTCGGATCCTGCCGTCCCTAATTGATTGATGAGTTCCACTCCCGACACAACCCGCGTCGAATCCCGGATCGCGGAAATCGCGCGCCGGCTTCTCCTCGATGTCGATCGGCAGGAACGCGAACTCTCGATCGGATCTTCCTGGGAAGATCAGATCCTCGACTGGAGCTTGTCCGATCCGGAAAGAAAACGCCGCATCCTCCAGTTTATAGACGTATTCCCGTCTCTCCAATCTGATCGCGACATCCTCGACCATCTCAAACACTTCTTCCCCCATGACGATCATCGCCTCCCCCTGCCCCTCCAAACCGGCCTCCGGTGGTCCGGAGGGCTTCTGACGGCCGGAGCCATATCGGCCGCCGTCCGGTTTCTCATGAAAAAAATGGCCCGGCGGTTCATCGGTGGAGAAACCGCGGAGGAAGTGGCCGGGACAATCATCGAATTGGCCTCCCGGAAGCTTACGGCCTCGGTCGATTTCCTCGGCGAAGCCACACTGTCCGAAAAACAGGCGGATGACAACCTGGAGACGGTCCTCTCGACCATCCGAAAATTGACCGACTTTTCTCTACGCGACAAATACATCGGCCAGATCAACCTCTCCATCAAGTGTTCGGCACTCACCTCCTTTTTCGATCCGATCGATCCGGTCGAGGTCGCGGCCAGGCTCTTGCCAAGACTCCGCGCCATCCTTCGGCTGGCCGCCGGCCGGATCAGCGTCTCCGACACCGGCCGGCGGACGTTCCTGCACTTCGACGCAGAAGATTACCTCGTGTGCGACATGACCCTCGATTTGCTCCTCAATTTATTTGAGGAACCTGAATTTAGATCCGTGTCCGATATCGGCGTCGTCCTCCAGGCCTATCTGCGGGATGCCGATCGACGATGCCTTCGAATTCGCGATTGGTGCCGCCAAAATGACCGTCCCCTGACCGTTCGCCTGGTCAAGGGCGCTTACTGGGACAGCGAAATGATTCGTGCCGGACGAAACAATTGGACGCCGCCGGTCTATCTCCGAAAACTCGAAACGGACGCGGCTTTCGAACGGTTGACCTTCTCCATACTCGCCGAACCCCGCATGCGTCTTGCGGTCGCCAGCCACAACTTAAGAAGCATCGCCGCGGCTTTGGCTGCCGCTGAATCCATGCCACCGCCGCCGGGCCGGCTGGAGTTCCAGTTCCTGTTCGGCATGGCCCGCGCCACCCGCGCGGTGCTTGTCGGCCGCGGCTGCCCGGTCCGTGTCTACACGCCTTTCGGTGAGCTCATTCCCGGCATGGCTTATCTGGTTCGGCGGCTCCTCGAAAACAGCTCCAACGAGTCCTTTTTGAAAATTCGCCGGCTGGGCCGCATCCCGCCCGACGAATTGCTGCGCAATCCCCATGAATCTTTCCCCGCGCCTCAAATCGAATCCGTTCCGCCGAAAGCTTTCGAAAATACTTCCCTGCCAGAATTCCATCTGCCGGAGATTCGACATGGCATGCGGGACGCGATTTCACGGCAATTGTGCCGCCCGGCCGCTCGGATTTCCGCCGTCATCAACGGCCGGATCCGACCCTCGGATAAAATGTTGACCTCGGTTAATCCCTCGCATCCGTCACAGATTGTGGCGGAAGTCCAGGTAGCGGATATGACGATGGTTCGGGAATCGGTCGAAATCGCCCGCAAGGCATTCTCCCGGTGGGGACGAACAAGGGCAGCCGACCGCGCGGTCATCCTTCGCCTCGTGGGTGAGAGGATTTTTCGCCTTCGATTCGAACTGGCCGCGCTGGAAGTCTGTGAGGCCGGAAAGCCGTGGGAGGAGGCGCTGGCGGACGTGGCGGAGGCGATCGATTATTTCCGATATTATTCCGATCAGGCCATTCGTCTGGAGGAGGGCCAAAAACTCCAGCCCCATGTTCTCGGTGAGACGAACGTCATCGCGCACCGTCCGAGGGGAGTCGCCGCCGTCATCAGTCCTTGGAACTTTCCGCTCGCCATCCCGGCGGGTCAGACAGCCGCGGCGCTGGCAATGGGAAATTGCGTCCTCTTTAAACCCGCCGAGCAGACGCCCCTGATCGCCTATCGGCTCTATGAAATCTATCGGGACGCGGGCGTCCCGCCCGATGTCCTCCAGTTCTTGCCGGGAGTCGGCGAGGAGATCGGCCCCGAACTCGTCGAACATCCCGGGGTCGATCTGATCGCGTTTACCGGATCTCGCGCGGTCGGCGAGGAAATCCTTAAACGCGCGGCCTCCGCGCCGTTTTCACCATCCGGTCCACGACGAGTCATCGCGGAAATGGGCGGAAAAAACGCCGTCATCGTCGACTCCGACGCCGATCTCGATTTGGCCGTCCCCGAATGCCTTCGATCCGCCTTCGATTTCGCCGGGCAGAAATGCTCCGCACTCAGCCGCGTGATACTCATCGAATCCATCTTCGATGACTTCGTCCGCAGGTTTGTCAATGCCGCTCTTCACTACCCGATCGGATTCGCCGAATCGCCCGCCACCCGGATTTCTCCTCTCATCGAAGAGTCCGCCACCGGCCGAATCAAACGCTATTGGGGCATCGCTGAATCCGATGGCCAGTGGCTCCTCACGCCTGATCCCGGCCGATCGCCCGGGGAGGGATTCTTCGTCCCGCCGGCGGTCGTCGCCCTCCGGAATGGATCATCCCGAATCGCTCAGGAGGAAATTTTCGGGCCCCTGGTCGCCGTCCTCTCGGCAAAAAACTTCGAGGACGCTCTCGACCTTGCCAACGCCACACCCTTTGCCCTTACCGGGGGCGTCTTCTCCCGGCATCCGGGTCACTTGGCTCTGGCGAAATCCTCTTTCGACGTCGGCAACCTGTATCTCAACCGCGGTGTCACCGGTGCCGCCGTCGCCCGGCAACCGTTCGGCGGACACAGATCGTCCGGCGTCGGATCCAAAGCCGGCGGACCCGACTATCTGGCTCAGTTTGCCCTGCCGTTGACTCTGTCGGAAAATCTCTCCAGACACGGATTCTCCCCGGACCTCTCAAGCTGACTCTCCGCTCTTTCGGAATCCCCAACTCATTCTCGCCGCTACCGCGGTCGCCAGCATGTACGCCGCCACTGCCGCCAGGACATTAAAGATACCCCCGACCGGTCTCGTGGATGACCAGACCGATCGATGTCCAGTACAACAGATCTTCGACGCCGGCCAGCAAAGTCGCTGATTTCACGCGACCCCACACGACCATGAGCGTTTGTACCTCCGTCAGAAGACTCGATATGAACCGGACTGCAAAAATCAGCGGAATCGCTATCCAGCTTGCCAATAGCGGCGCAAACACACTCTGTATCTCAGACATGATACGACACCTCCGCGCTGATGATTTCGACTCTCAATATGGGTGCGCAACCTTTTTTGGTATTCAGTATGGGTTGTTTCGATCGGCTACATTGTCCAACAGGCCGAGGGACAGAATCAAGCAACCTTCAGAAAAGATTTTAACCCCAGGTCCTTCTAGATCCTCAACTCCTGCTGGTTCTAAGTGCTCAACCTGTTGTCTTTCCCTTGGGCCGCGGAAGATCTGTGCCGGCGACATGCGTCTTTCATAACTCCACCTGCATGCCGAGTTCCTCCACCTGATCCAGTGGGATTCCAAAATAAGCGGTGGCGCTTCGCGTGTTGCGTGATATGAGAACAAACAGCGCCTTTCTATAGTAGGACATCCCTTCGCTCGCGGATGGTATCAGGTGTTCCCGGCCCAGATAGTAGGTCACTTTCTCCTGCCCGATCTCCAGATCGAAAAAGGAACACATCTTCAGGATCAGCGGCACATTGGGCGTCTGCATGTATCCGTATCGGGCTATCACTTGATGAAATCCCTGGCCCAGGGGTTTGACTTCCATTCTGTGCTTGGCCGGGACCGCCGGGATGTGCTCACTGACAATGGACAGCAGCACCACCATCTCGTGCAGCGCCGAGTCCCTCTGCCAGTGATGGACCAGAATGGGTGGCGCGCCCCTCGGATTTGCCGTCATGAATACTGCCGTACCCGGTACACGGACGGTTTTCTTTTCGGTCACCTGCTTTAAAAATTCATCCAGCGGCATCGCCTTGGACGCAATATGCGCCGCCAGACGTTTCCGGCCGTCTTTCCAGGCCGTCATCAATGTGAAAATTAAGAAAGCCATCAGCAGGGGAACCCATCCCCCCTCGAAAAATTTGAACAGATTCGCGCCCAGGAATGTCACGTCCACGATCAGAAAACACAGCGTGATCGGCACGGCCTTCCATCGGGACCAGCCCCAGGCGCGGCGCATGACGATGTAAAAGATGATCGACGTCGCGACCATGTCTCCCGTCACCGCCACACCGTAGGCGCTCGCCAGATTCTCGGATGATTTGAATCCCCACACCAACCCCAGACAGCAGATCATCAACGTCCAGTTCACTTCCGGAATGTAGATCTGGCCTTCCCGCTCGCGCGACGTGTGCATCACCGTGAGACGCGGACAGTACCCCAGCTGGATCGCCTGACTGTTCAGCGAAAATGCGCCGGATATCAACGCCTGCGATGCGATGATCGTCGCCATCGTCGCCAACGCAACCAGCGGGTATAACCCCCAGTGCGGGACCATGGAGTAAAAGGGAGATTCACGGGATTCGGGATGAAGAATTAATAGCGCGCCCTGGCCAAAGTAATTCAGGAGCAGGCTCGGCATGACCAGGCCATACCATCCAGCTTGGATCGCCGGACGACCGAAATGTCCCATGTCCGCGTACAGCGCCTCCGCACCGGTAATGCACAAAAACACGCCTCCCAGCACCACATATCCACCGACGCCGCTCGTCAATAGAAATCGGACAGCATACCAGGGATTGATCGCCCGGAGCACGTGCGGACATTCGGAGATCTGGACCAATCCCATGACGGCCAGCGTCACAAACCAGATCAGCATGATCGGTCCAAACCATCGACCGATGTTCCCCGTGCCATTTTTTTGGGCCATAAACAGAATGCAAAGAATGACGGTTGTCAGGGGTAGAACGATCGGCTCCAACCGATGGGTCGCAATGCTCAGGCCTTCCACTGCGCTGAGAACGGATATCGCGGGCGTGATCATCCCATCCCCAAACAACATCGCGGCGGCAAATAGACACAGCGTCAGAATCGGCCCCGGCGGCGGCCGACCATTGTGCCGGCGGGAAGCCAACGCCAGCAGAGCCAGTATGCCGCCCTCGCCGTGGTTATCCGCTCTAAGAACGAAAAACAGATATTTGACTCCCACAACAAACGTCACGGACCAGAATACCAGCGACAGAATACCCAGGATGTTCGATTCCGTCGGCGTCACTCCGATAGCGCCGGAAAAACATATCTTAAGCGCGTATAGAGGACTTGTGCCGATGTCTCCATACACCACGCCCAGTGCCCCTAACATGAGTCCGGTCAGGGCTGTACCGGTGGAGTGAGCATCTGAATGGGGTAGTTCCGCCGGCGGATTTGCCCCGCCCGGACTGGTTGATTCGGTCATCCGCGCCACCCTAACCACGTGTCCTGAGGACAGCGCGTCGACCTGTTCAGCCGGTGTTCGCCGTCCCCTCCGTACGCCTGCGGAGTTAGCTGTCGGGCGCGGGCTGGAGAGGTTGCCCGCCGCCGCCTCGGCGCCGCTCTTTCAGCGTGCGCCCCAAGCCGCGGTTTGCCCCGGATTGCCTGCATCCCCCGCTGGCCTCCTTTAAGTGAAGGCCACTCGGCGTATCGCCGGAAGCTATATCAAGAAGAGAGGAGCATGACAAGGATGGGAAGTCGCCAAAAAAAGGGGTTAACGCATTCCCCTTCCATATCCATACCGCCGGCGGGGCCGGAAATTTCCCGGGGGCGCCGGAGGGGCCGGTTGATGGGCCGGCTGGCATCGATAGTCAAATCCGGCCATCGTCATCTGTGGAATTTTTGAGCCGATGAGCCGCTCGATTTCCCGAAGATTCTCCCGCTCGGGCGGAGACATCAACGAAATCGCGTCGCCCGTGCACTCCGCTCGCGCCGTCCGGCCGACCCGGTGGACATAATCCTCGGGGACCTCCGGAAACTCGTAGTTCACGACGTGAGAGATTCCCCTGACGTCCAATCCTCGGGCGGCGATGTTGGTCGCCACGAGCACTTGAATCTCCCCGCTGCGGAACCCTTCCAGCGCCCGCGTTCGCGCGGCCTGGGTCTTGTTGCCGTGCAGGGCCGCTACTCGCTTCCCGCACTTCTCCAGCTGCCGCGCGAGATGATTCGCCCGATGCTTCGTTCGCGTAAACACCAGAACATGGTCCATCTTCTCTTTCTCGATCAAATGCAGCAGCAGATCCCTCTTGCGCGCGGCATCCACCGGATACACGACCTGCCGAATACCGTCGGCCGGCGTCCCCTGCCCGGCGACCTTGATCATCTGCGGCTGATTCAAAATTTCATTCGCCAGTCTCTGGATCGGGTCCGGCATGGTGGCGGAAAAGAAAAGCGTCTGGCGTCGCGCCGGTAGACTCTTCAGAATGGTCCGAACGTCCGGAATAAATCCCATGTCGAGCATCCGGTCCGCTTCGTCGATGACCAGCACTTCTAGCTGTTGGAACCGCACATGTCCCTGGCGCATGTGGTCCAGCAGCCGGCCGGGGGTGGCGACCAGAATGTCCACTCCGCTGCGCAGCGCCGCTGTCTGCGGGTTGATCGGCACACCGCCAAATACCACTTCGGTTCGGATCTTCACGTATCGACCGTACGCGCGGATGCTTTGGCTCACCTGCGCGGCCAGCTCGCGCGTGGGCACAAGAACCAGCGCCCGAAGCGTCGGCGACCGGCCACTCCGAAACCGATGGAGGATCGGGAGGGTGAACGCGGCGGTTTTACCGGTCCCGGTCTGCGCACAGCCGATCGCATCCCTTCCCTGCAGAATCGGCGGGATGGCCTCGATCTGGATCGCCGTTGGATTGTCATATCCCTTGTCGGACACGGCACGAAGAATCTCCGGAGCGAGTCCCAACTCATCAAATCTCATTTCGTTTTCTCCTCTATTGATGAACCTTAAGAAGTGTGATGGCCGATCGGTGAGAACTGATGGACCGCTTCTGAGGAGGATTCGCAATTCAGCGGGTGCCACCTCGAGGTTCGTCAAAACTGACTGACTCTACCACATCAGGATCTAATTCGCAAAATTCGGAATGAAATACTTGTTGGCTATCCTCAGGTGGGATTGATCGAAAGTCGATGGCCGGTCGGCTCCTTGATACCCAACCTGCCCAAAAAAATGGTCGATTGCCGGAAATCGTCCATGTAGAGGTCCGGACCCATGCCCACCAATTCCTCCTTGCTTGTCCATCCGGTCCCGACGGCTATCGATTTCGCTCCGGCGCTTCGCGCCGCCTCGATGTCGGCGGCGGCGTCGCCCACGACGTAAATGTGATCCGGCGAAAAATTCGCGCCGTAATAACGCTGCGCCCGGTCGATCGCCGCCGCCGCGATGTCTGACCGGTCCTCCCCGTCTTCACCAAATCCCCCAACTGGAAAAAAACGATTCAGTCGGATCGACTGCAGCTTGATCCGCCCGCCCATCTCGATGTTGCCGGTCAATAGACCCATCGCCACCCCGGGTTCCCGCTCAAGCCGCTCTAACAGGGGCGCGGCGCCCAGGGTCGGTTTCGGGTTCGATCGCGTCAGCAGCCGACGCAGATGGACCAGATAGCTGTCCTTGAAGGCCGATAGATACGGATCATCCGGCGAATAGGACATGCCCTGATTGGATAATAATTCCCGCCAGAGCGATATGTCTGTCCGGCCACGAAAATCTATCTTTGCGATGTCCGCAGGCTTCCCGTACACCTCCTCGAATGCCGCTCCTACGGCGCCGCCTCCCGCGCCACCGGTTAGACAGAGTGTCCCGTCGATGTCGAATAGAACGAGTATCTCAGGCCGGGTGGTTCCCAATGCCTTGAGGGTCTCAATTCGATCGAGAACCGATTCCCTCGCGTCTCCCAGATTTCGGCCTCGTGAGGCCACAAGATTCTCCAGAACGCGCTTCGCTCCTTGAAAATCCCGGCTCAGGTAGTGGATGTCGGCCATCCGAAGCGCCACCGGCAGGGGTCGCTCGGAAAAAAACGTATGATCGCCGAGCAGCGGTGTGTCGGGCTTCTGGATCCGGGACCAGATCCGGCCATAGCGTCTCAGTCCCTCCTTCGCATCGCCCAGACCGATCCAGTAGACTTCCGCAATCTGGAATTGCAGCTCCGGATCGTCCGGCATTTCCTTCTGAAGCAATTCGAACTCTTCAACAGCCTCCCAGATCCGGCGCTCATTCAATAATTTCGTCGCGCGATGAAAATCCCGGTGGTACGCCACGCCCGACGATGCCATCTCGTCTGTGACCGTCCTCGAAATGTTTTCAAGCACCAGTGGAATCCATGGCATCGCCCCGAGCAGAGAAAAAATCAAAATCGCCGCGGATTTGGACTCGGAAAAATAGCCCGCCATCAACTTCATTGGATCCGATGTCGTAGACCCGTCCCGCGCCGGCTCCACCAGGATGACCATCCCGATCAGCATGCCGCAGATGATCGTCCAGACAAACGCAAATCCCGGCGTGAACTGTCTGAATACTCCCTGGATGAGGTTTCTCAAGTCGTTCGGAGGCATGGGTGAATTCTAGGGGCACACGTGGGGGCTGTCAAGATCAAAGCAGCATCAGTCCCCCCAAGTTTGAGGCCAGTCCTTGACTTATTTGTGAACAATAAGTCAATAAGTCAAGGACTGGCACCAAACCCCAAACCCGAGGAGACGCGCCATGACAAATGCAAGCATCCCCGACTTTATCTACGGAACCGCATGGAAGCGGGAGGCCACAGCCGGGCTGGTGGAACTGGCCTTGAAATCGGGGTTTAGAGCTGTGGATACGGCCAATCAGGCCAAACATTACTCGGAAGAGCTGGTGGGGCGCGCACTGGTGAAAATGTCGGCCCTTGGAATTCCACGGGCTGCAGTCTGGCTGCAAACCAAATTTACTCCAGTTGATGGCCAGGACCACCGGATTCCCTACGATTCCGGGGCCGATCTCGGCACACAAGTTAGGCAGTCCTTTGCCAGTTCCTTGCAGCATCTGCAGACAAACTATCTGGATTCGTATTTGCTACACGGACCCTATCATTATCCGTCGCTGGGCGAGGAGGATTTTGAAGTTTGGAGGGCTTTCGAGGAAATTTATAGAAGTGGAGCGGCGAAATCGATCGGAATCAGTAATGTGAATCTCCAGCAAATGGAAATGCTGGTAAAAAATTCCATGATCAAACCCACCATGGTGCAAAATCGATGCTATGCCAATCGGGGCTGGGATAACGGCGTCCGGGAATTTTGTAAACGGCACGACATTCACTACCAGGGGTTCTCCCTTTTAACCGCCAACCCCCATGTTCTTCAAAACACCAGAATCCATGAGATGGCACGACGTTTCTCCGTCACTCCCGCGCAAATCGTTTTTCGCTTTTCTCATCAAATCGGTATGATCCCTCTCACCGGCACCACCAACGAAGAACGGATGAAATTGAACTTGTCCATTTCCGGGTTTGAACTCTCGGCCAGGGAGATGGCATTTGTCGAAACGATTCAATGATTAAAATCAATCCCGTACCCCCGGACTCCCTAATCCCGTATTCCCATCTTGAACCGATCGTTGACGCCCCCCTGGCCGCCGGTAATAAAATCCAGGACCCCACGAAGTTCTTTCGCGATACGGACGGCTGGAGGTGCGACCTCAAGAAACCCGTCAACTTCGGCCTGATCGAAAAATTGTTTGAGCTTCCCACGAGTATTACCCTGTCCAGAGAGCACGACTCCATCCTCTGCCGGACCACATGGGTTGAAATCCAAGGCGGCCGAGGATAGCGCATTGGAATTCTTCTTCGTCACCAAGGATATCTCGATTGTCGATCGCGGATATTATGAGGAGATTTACCAGACCGCTTTACGGCTGGACCTCAAGGCGCCACCCGCACGGCGGTCCCATACCGGCGGCGTGACCAGCCGCGATATCTATGTCTCCCTCCATGAACATGTCCGGGACATCCACGAATTGCTGGACCGATCGGGCCATCGGGATCTCTTGCGCATATTCGTTGGCGGCGGCAAACGGCAGATTATCCAGCACCCCGACTTCCCGATGGATCTGACCCATCCTTTCGGATCGGAACCCCTGCGGACTGTCTCGGACAAATTGCTAAATCTCGCCGGTCGATCGCCGCTCAAAATCGGCCTCATTGCTTCCGGCGTGGCTTTCGGTGATACCCTCGTTCTTCTGACGGCGCTGGACTGTCTCCATCGCCGGATTTCCAGTGCCTGGCAGCGGATCGAATACGCTGTTTTTTTCAGGCTCATGTCACGGGTAGAACCCTTGTTCGACCGGCTCCCGTTTGATGTGAAGCTCCATCAGCTGCCCGTCTCATTATCTGAGCTGATGACCTGTGACGCGGTCATCGATCTGGACGGCATGGTCGATGCACCCGAATTCCATGAATTACCCATGATCGATTACCTCCTGAAACGAATGTCCGTCCCTCCCGGGTCTGTACCGGCCGAACTCAAACGCATCCGATTCCCGATCGCTTCGCCCGATGCGCCCGGTCAAGGGCTGATCCTTCCACCCGCGAACGGCCGGCATCGGGTATTTCTAAATCCACTCGCAGCCACGCCCGTCCGCTGCGTTCCGGCCCGGCACATCCCAAGCATTCTGACGGCCATGCATGACTTGGGCTGGACAGTCCACACGATCGGCAACGCGAATTCCGATTCACCGCCCATCTTTGATTTATCCGGAAAAATGCCGGCGTTCACGGACTATGTGTCGGTCCTCGCACAAATGGATGTCATCGTGACCGTCGACTCAGCCGCCCTATACGTGGCGGACCTCTTGAACCTCCCCGCCTTGGCGATGTTCGCAACTGTCCCTCCGCAACTTCGGATCCCCTATTACCCGACAGTGAAGGGTCTCTTGCTGGGGCCCGCCGACCACCGATTGAGGCGAGTCCATGAAAGCCATGATCCGGCGGATATTCAGGAAATCGAATCGTTGTGGGACAAATACCTGCCGCAAGTTCTTGACTCGATCGCCCACCTTGCCCTTGATTTGCCGTCAAAGATACCCTCTCAACCATGACGCCGTTGCCTCCTCGCATCGCCGCAATCGACCTGGGAACCAATACATTCCGGCTGGTCAGCCGGGGTCTGCAGGCCATCGAATATCCCAGAATCGGGGTTCGAGTCGATCAAACCGGCCGCATCTCGCCCGCATCATTCCGGCGGGGACTGCGCGCGCTCGATCGGTTCCACCGGATCGTCCGCGCTCGAAATCTCCGGGTTGTCGGCGTCGTCGGCACCAGCGCCCTGAGAGACGCACAAAACGGGCCGGATTTCAGCCGCGCAGTCCTCGATAAATTCGGCTGGACTGTCCGTATCATCTCCGGCCAGGAGGAAGCGGAACTCACTTTTCTGGGAGCCACGGCTGCTCTCTCCCTCCCTGCCGGCGAGAATGTCCTTATTTCCGATGTCGGGGGCGGAAGCACCGAACTGATTTGGGGCCGCCCCGGCCGACCGGGCCGATCCGCCTCGATCGACGGCTGCGTTTCACTTGAACTTGGATCGGTGCGCATGACCGAACGATTCGGCACTCAGGGCCGCATCCCCCGGCCGAAACTCTCCCGGTTGATGGCCTCGGTCCGAGCCATCATCCAGCGTGCGCCGCCGCCAAAGGTCCCTTGGAAATCAATTCGCGCGGTCGTCGGTGTGGGCGGCACGGCCACCACGCTGGCCGCGATTCTACACGGGGTCGATCCCTATGATGAAAAAATGGTTCACGCCGCCACCGTGCCGCTCGATTCCATGGCCAAAATCCTGGAGGTGATCGCCCTCATGACACCGCGCGAACGGATGGATCTGCCCGGCGTCCCGCGGGGCCGCGCGGACATTATTGTCGCGGGAACGGCGATCCAGTCTGAAATCGTCCGCATGGCGGCGGCGCCTCACATGATCGCATCCGACTGCGGTATTCTCACCGGACTGATTCTCCGATCACAAACACTTGCGCGCCGTCGCCAAAAGGTGTAGGTTCCAGCCCATGCCGAAGAAAATAAAAATCCAATGGGCCCGGCGAATGGATCGCCTCCCTCCTTATTTGTTTGCGACGATCAACGAAAACGCCACAAAATGCGCCAGGCCGGCCAGGACGTCATTGACCTGGCCATGGGCAACCCGGACCGCCCGACGCCTCAGAATATCGTCAAAAAAATGATCGACGCCGTCGCCGATGGACGAAATCACCGCTATTCCGTGTCCCGCGGCATTTTTAACCTCCGCCGCGACGTCGCCCTCTATTATAAAAATCGTTACGGCGTCGACCTCAATCCCGACCGGGAGGCGGTCGTTTGCATCGGATCCAAGGAAGGCATCTCCCATATGGCGCTCGCCATGCTCGGACCCGGAGACACGGCGCTGGTTCCCTCGCCGTTTTTCCCCATTCATGTCTTTACCGCCATCATCGCCGGCGCCAATGTCATCACCGTTCCCATGAACACGCCTGGCGGCCGGGTCGACGAATCTCATCCCGCCGGATCTTTTGATGTCGATGGATTCCTCGGCCGGCTGTCCGTGGCTATGAAACAGCTCCACCCGACACCCAAAATGCTCTACCTCAATTTTCCTCATAACCCCACCGCATTTGTCGTGGAACTCGATTTCTACAAGGAAGTCGTCGCTCTTGCGCGAAAAAATGGCATTTGTATTATTCAGGATTTCGCCTATAAGGACATCGTATTCGACGGCTATCGAAGCCCCAGCATCCTGGAGGTCCCGGGCGCGAAAGATATTGCGGTCGAGTTCTTTACCCTATCCAAAAGCTACAACATGGCCGGCTGGCGGGTGGGTTTTTGTGTCGGTAATGAGACCATGTGCTCGGCTCTCGCCAAAATTAAAGGCTATTATGACTACGGACACTTCCAGGCCATTCAAATCGCGGCAATTATTGCACTCCGGTCGCCGGCCGAGGTTGTCAGCGAGATCGCCAGAGTCTATGAAAGGCGCCGGGATGTCCTGATTAACGGCTTAAACCGCATCGGCTGGCCATGCTCGCCGCCCAAGGCTTCCATGTTCGCCTGGGTACCCATTCCCAAATCCTGCCGGAAGATGGGATCGATGAGGTTTTCCATGCTGCTACTGGAGAAGGCGGAGGTGGCGGTGTCACCCGGTATAGGCTTTGGTGAGGACGGGGAAGGGTACCTTCGGGTCGCTCTTGTTGAAAATGAGCAGAGAATTCGCCAGGCTGTCAGGCAAATCGACCATATTCTCAATCTTCGAAAACCCGCAGCTGGCCCGTCTTGATGGTTCAAGTACACGCTTAAAGAGGTCGCTGGAACCGGGGCGGGCAACTTCGAGTGAATAGGATTAAATTAAAGTTTTGAAAAAATGTTGAAATTGTCAACAGATCTCTGGCAAAGTGAGACCAAGAATGAGTGAGGAAGACAAAACTGAGACCGGATTAAAACCAATCAGCGAGGTAGCGCAGGAAACGAACATCCCAGAGTCTGCCATCCGGTACTATGAATCCGAATTCGGCGAGTTCCTCGACATCAAGCGGGACGCCGCCAACCGCCGGCTCTTCGACGATAAGGACGTTCGCCAGATCCTCTACATCCGACGACTCCTCAAAAAGGATGGCCTGTCCGTTAAGCAGGTCAAGGATCGGTTGGCTGTCGAAAGGGAGCTGACTGCGACTGGCGCTCGGCCACTGGATGAGTCCAGCATGAACGCCTTTTCTGAACGACTTGGCAGAATCGAGCGCCAGCAGGAGCTTTTGGTCAAGGCGGTCGAGACAACCCTTAAGGAAGTGCGGCATTGCCAGCGTCTGCTTGACATGAATTTGACTCGTATCTCCCTCCTACTCGGTTTGGCCGACAAAAAATAGTTCTCCCTTTCAGACTAGCGCTCACTCTATCCGTCATACATCTGAATTTATTCGATATGGTTCACCTTGCAACTGCCGTATTCTAAGGAGAATTCCTGATCGTTCCGGAGGTTGGGATTTAATTGAATCGCTGTATACGAGCGTCGTTAAGGTGGAAGCCCAACTTCTGTGTCCGTTTTTTTTCTAAAATCATACATTCTTGAATTTAGTCCGTGTCGCTTGATCGCGGTTTCCATGATTTTTTCCTCATCTCCGACACAATTGCGCCATTTCTTTTCCTATCTAAAGTATCTCTCGTAAAATCAGCTTGTACGAGTCTTAATTCTCGATCATTGACTTGGAGTGGATTGCCGGATAAAGGTGTTTTTTAAGAACAAAAAGCTGGCACTCTCGAACCTTCGCACAACCTTGAGGCCTCGCTCTCCTCACGCCGGCGGACTTTAAGCACTTGAGAGTGTGCCGGAATTGTAGATGATTGCAGTTGGACGTTCATAACCCGGATGAGCTTTAATCATCCGCTATCCAGGACACGATGGTTAACTCCCTGTCAGTCTTCGCCTGTCGATGGGGTCGACCCCATCCACCGTCTACAGCGTCGCCGCGCAAAGTATTTTTCTCATCGCTGATTGCTTGTTCAGTCTCGCGGTGGAACTACTCAATTTGATGACCCACTTTGTGCCTGATCATATCTGTTTAGGAAATTTTTTTCCCACAGCCATTTGCTCTGTCACCGCTGGAGAGAGCCTTGAACTGGGTCGAGCGCATTCATTAAAGAAGTCCGACCCGGCGTCGGTACAATATTTTTTCAACAACCGGTGGTGGTCGGCCGCGTCGTCTGTTCCCCATTGCAATCTGTCTCTACTCTGATCCCATCTCCTTCGGATTCAATTGCTGAGTAGTTGGGGCCGGCATCAGATGCGTGTTCCAGTGAGGCTTGGCTGCCAGATCAAAGGATCAGCCGATTCCCGCTTCTATCAGCGGATTAGCGCCAGGAAATTTGCATTCGGCGCTCACGTCAGGTTCGTGAAGCGGTGTGGATTCTGTTCATGATCCGATCCGGTTTCAGTCGGCGCTCGAAGATGAAGGCGTTCTCATTGAGTAGTTGCTTCAAAAGACCATCTGATGCCGCCGGCCCCGGATCGGACGGGCTGGATTTCATCTGGTGAGATTAAAGAAAGGTGCGTACTTGGCGGAAAAATCATGTAATTTGCAAAATATTTTTTTGATCTGACTCAATTTTCTGAAGAATTTCCTTTCGGAAGGCGTTCCGGGCGATGGGGGCTTCCGGTAGAGGTACTCAATCTGAATTTAGGACAAATATCATTCTCACCATTGTTCATGTGAATTCACCACGGAGCCCACGCCCCTTACGGGCGCGTAGAACCCCTCTCATGGAAGGCCTTCCATGCGGCAGGCGGAAAACAATTCAAAATAGGATTAAAAAGAACCTTTACTTCCGGCGAATGCCGGTCCCAGCAGACGATCCTACCGGCAACCCCTTGTGTCTTGGCTGTCCCAGCAGGACGTTCCGGAGAATCATGGTCAGTGATTTCTGAGTGAC
>CAZHRJ010000036.1:0-24203 GCA_964534765.1 uncultured bacterium | reverse complement strand
CTCTTGTGTCTGGTACCCCTTTACGCAGATGTCGGAAGTTCGAGACGACCCTTTTCTCCAGATCGTCCGGGGCCGGGGCAACTACCTCTACGATGCCAGGGGCCGGAAATACTTTGATGGGGTCTCGTCTCTCTGGTGCAATCTTCATGGCCATTCCGTCACTGAACTCACTTCCGCCATCCGCCGGCAGGCGACGGTTCTTGCCCATTCGACCCTGCTGGGGTTGTCCCACCCCTGGGCCGAGCGGTTGGCCCGGCGCCTGGTGGCCGTTTCACCCGCGGGTCTAGGCCGGGTTTTTTATTCCGATAATGGCGCGACGGCGGTTGAGGTCGCGATCAAGATGATCTACCAGTACTGGCGCCATCGCGGTCAGAGCCGGCGGTCCCGATTTCTCTCATTTCGGATGGGGTATCACGGGGACACGATGGGCGCGGTTTCCGTTGGCGGCGTCGACCGGTTTCATTCCACTTTCCGGCCGCTGCTCTTTAAGACGGTCAAGGTCGATCCGCCCTACTGTTATCGCTGCCCTCTCAAACTCTCCTTCCCGTCCTGCCGGTATCGATGCCTTGAGCCGATCAAGACCGCGCTGGAAAAAAATCGGCAGAACCTCGCGGCCTGTGTCGTCGAACCCAAAGTCTTGGCCGCGGGTGGAATGATTCTTCAGCCCCCGGGATATCTGCGGCGGCTGGCCGCGCTCTGCAAATCCTTCGGCGTCCCCCTGATCGCGGACGAGGTCGCCACGGGGTTCGGCCGGACGGGAAAAATGTTTGCGTGCGAACACGACCGTGTCCGGCCCCATGTGATGTGTCTGTCCAAAGGGTTGACGGCGGGTCTTTCCCCTCTTGCGGCGACACTGGCGGCCGAGCCTGTCTATCAGGCGTTTCTCGGCCGGTACGAGGAGGCAAAAACATTCTTTCACGGACACACGTACACCGGCCATCCGATCGGATGCGCGGTCGCTCTGGCCAATCTGGACTATTTCGCCCGCCGGCGAATTCTGGCCGGCCTGCCCCCGCGCATCCGTCTCTTCGGCGCCCGGCTCGACCGGCTCCGCGCCCTGGGTCATGTCGGCGATGTCCGCCAGGCCGGATTCATGGTGGGCGTCGAACTGGTGAAAAATCGCCGCACCCGGCAGCCATACGATTGGGCGGATGGAATCGGTCGGAAAATATGCGCGCGTGTGAGAGACTACGGAGTGCTTCTTCGACCTCTTGGAAATGTTCTGGTCCTGATGCCTCCCTTGAGCGCCACCGCCGCCGAATTGTCCATGCTGGTGGATCGAACCCGAATCGCCATCCTCGATGTCCTGGGCGACGGTTAGGCCGGATTCGGTGTTGATCGAGGGACGATGACTTCTTACAGGATTGTTGCCAAACCCGATGTTTCCAAGACACAAATTCTCTTTTCAGGCGCCCCGGATGTGCTGGAACGGCTGCGGGCCGCCCTCCCGGCCGGGAAAACGGGAGAAATCGCTCCTTCGACCGACCCGTCCTTCTCACATTCGTTTTATATCTACGGCCATTCGCTGGAAATGGAAAAAAATCTCAAATCACTTCTCGATAAATTCATCGCCGAGGCCGGCATCGCTCCTCCACCGGCCCCCGCACCTCCACGCCGGTCGACACCGTCAGTTCCCAAAGTTGCTCTGGCCGCATCGGGTGTCACCGCGCTCCTGGTCGTACTTTCTGTCGTCTTTTTTTTGAACAGGCCCTCGCCTTCCGCCCCGCAACTGATCGGGTCGGATGTCCTTCGCGCGGATCAGGCGGGTTCACCGTCCAGGAAGAGGAAAAAGGCCGTGAAAAACGCCACCACGCAGGTCTTCACCTTCGAAGAGCCCGCCGCGGCCGCGCCCGCGCTGTCACTGGGAGAATTGACGGTTCACATGGTCGATGTCGAGCAGGGCGATGCGATCCTGATCGAATTCCCATCCGGGAAAAAAATGCTGATCGACGCCGGCGAGCCCAAGGGCAAACGCAATCTGATCCGGTATCTGGAGTCGCGGGACATCTCACGACTCGACGCCCTCGTCCTTACTCATCCCCATCTGGATCACATGGCCGCCCTGTCGGAAATTCTGGAAAAAATGGAGGTAGGAGAAGTGTTCGAGCCGGCGTATGAGCATGCGACCCGGACCTACCAGAAGTTTCTGGAGCAGGTTCGCGACAAGGGGATCGAGTATACGAAGGCCGGCGCGGGATCGACGATCGACATGGGAAGCGGCGTGTCGGTGCGTGTCCTGTCCCCGCCCGACCCGTTCCTCCAGGGCACCCGGTCGGATGTCAATAACTCCTCCGTCGTCATCCATGTCGGTCACGGAAAGGTCTCCTTCCTGTTTACGGGGGACATCGAAGCGGAAGTGGAAAATCTTCTTGTCGACGAGGGTGGAATCGAGGCGACGATCCTGAAGGCGCCTCATCACGGCGGGGCGCACTCCAGTCAGATGCGGTTCCTTGAGGCCGTGTCGCCCGAGGTCGTACTGATATCCTGCGGCGAAGGAAATAGCTATGGTCATCCGGCTCCGGGGTCGCTGCTGCGATATAGAAAGGTTGGAGCGCGGATCTATCGAACCGATCACCTGGGCAGCATCCGGGTGATCTCGAACGGGCGCGAGTTTCGCGTCGAACCGCAACAAGGAGGAGAATCCACATGAGCGCGAGCTTGTCTGTTTCAGAATCACTGGCGGCGGAATTGGAATATATCGGGTTGGACATCGAGTCCCTCTCGGAAAATGTGTATACGACGGTCGAGTCCCTGGCGGAATTTTTTCAAATGGCCTGGAGCATTATCCTTGTTCTCCTCATCGCCTGGATCATCGGCAAGTCCCTTCAACTCCTCCTCGGACTTGGCCTCCGCGCCGCCCGGTTCGATCTCCTCGCGGATAAAACCGGGCTGGGAACCCTCCTCAGAAAAATCGGCATTGATAACCTTCCGTCTTACGTCATCGCCAATGCCGTCTACTGGTTGATCCTCCTGTTCGGCGCGGTCGTCGCGCTGACCGCCACTCGCGTGACGCCGCTCTTGAACCACCTCAATGCCATTCTCCTCTTCGTGCCGCAGATTCTGTCCGTTCTCGTTTTATTGGTGGTCACCCGGTACCTTGCGTACTTTTTGCGTCTGACCACCCGGGGCGTATTGAAGGGAATCGGTGTACCGGACGAGAACCGGTACGGATGGGTCATGTTTGGAATCGCCTGGATCCTCGGCGCCCTGACGGCCCTCGCCGCCTTGGGCGCCCAGAGGGATCACCTCCTGTTGCTCGGCGAATTGCTCCTCTACGCCCTGGCGGTGATCGCGGCGACCTTCGGATCGGTTTCGGCTTTTCTGATTTCCCGCGAGCTGGTCTTTGGGTGGTTCATCCGGCGCCGGATCAAGCCGGGCGAGGAAATCTATGTGGAGGGCACGCCGGGCACGGTCAAGGGGTTTCTGGGGTTTGGGGTTGAAGTCTATCAGCAGGGAGACGTCGTCATTCTGCCGTACAGCAAACTCGGCGGTGACCTGGTGCGAAAGAAGGTGATCGGATGAGCCTGGAACAGGAAGGCCGGCGATTTGTCTCCCGGTGGCTGCGCGCGGGAATGGTGGACGCGGTTGTCGACCGGTTGTCGCAGTTTCCCCTGCTGGCCGGTCTGACGGCGAGGGAAATCGAAATCTTCGCGAGTTACCTGGAGCCCAGGGAAATCCCCGCCGGGATCAACCTCTTTCTGGCCGGCGATAAAGGTGTCACGTTGTTCCTCCTTGAATCCGGCACGGTCGATGTCCTCAAAGTCCTGCCGGGCGGAACGGAACAGCGGCTCACGACCCTGACTGACCGGGGATTCCTCGGTGAAATCGCTCTCCTGTCGGATGTCACCCGAACGGCCACGGCCCGGAGTACGTCGCCCTGCCATATGTGGTTGCTCTACCGGGATGATTTTCAACGGCTCTGTCAGGGCGTGCCGGAAATCGGTGTCAAAATCCTTTGGGCCCTCGCGGCTGAAATGGGCCTTCGGCTGGCCCGCACCAACGAGATGGTCGGCCATCTCCTCATGGATAACCGCTCGGCCGCCCGAAGCGGATAGCTCAACTCAGGGGCGGGTCTCCATCGGGTTGGTCCGGTGCGGGCGTTGCCCGCGGGCGCGTTCGAGGTTCTCGCGGGCGGCGGTCCAACCGGGGTTGATTTGAACCGCCTCTGAAAAAAACTGAATCGCCTTTTCCATGTCCTGCCGCCGGGCGTGGAGGTTCCCCAAATAATAGTTCGCCTCGGCCGACGGCCCGAGGGCAAGGGCCCGCTCAAGAACCGATTTCGCCTCATCCAGCCGGTCCAGCTGGATCAATGCCTGGCCGAGATTCGTATAGGCCAGATGGAGGCCCGGATTCAGGAGAATTGCCCGGCGATAGTGCTCAATCGCGTTCTCATAGGCCCCTTTCTGCAGATAGGCGTTCCCTAAATTGTTGCACGCTTTGGAGTGGTCGGGATTGATTTGAAGGATCTCGTCAAAGGTTTCGATCGCCGCATCCAGTTTCCCCTGCCGAGCCAGTACGTTTCCGAGATTGTTCAGGATGTCGATGTGATGGGCATGAATCCGCAGGGATTCGCGGTAGAGAGCCACCGCGTCGTCGGCCCGGCCGAGTTTTTCGAGGGCGATCCCGGCATTCAGAAATGATCCCGGATATCCTTCCGGCTTGATCCGGTGCACCGCCTCGTATTGCTCCAACGCCTCCCTCCAGCGGCCTTCCGCGAAATGGATGCTGCCCAGATTGTAGTGGGCCAGATAATTTCCCCGAGTGACCCGTACCGCGTGTTCGTAGAGAGTCCGGCTCGTCGACCAGGTCCGTACCTGCCGCCACGTGGCCATCGACAGCGCGCACCAGACAACCAGGGCCGTACCGACCAGGATCCCTGTTTGATGCCTTCGATACCGCGCGGTCATGTCGCATGCGGCGAAGACGATCGCGAGATGGATTCCGATCTGCGGAATATAGGTGTATCGATCCGCCATCGCCTGCCGGCCGACCTGAACCAGTCCGATGACGGGAATGAGAGCGAAAACGAACCAGAACCAGCCGAAGGCAAGATAGGGAAACCGCCGAATCGACAGGAGAGATCCGGCCGTGCAGAAAAGAAACAGCAGCGCGGAAAAAATGATCAGCCACACCGGCAATCCGAAACCGGGATGGGGATAAAAAAACGCGAGGTCGGCCGGCCAGAAAATGTTCTTGAGATATCCCGCGTAGCTGACCAGGGCGTTTGACACCCGGATCGATACCGGCAGAAGATCCAGTTGCGCGACCGCCCTTGCCCTCTGCGCGTAAAGGGTCATGATGCTGGACGCGGCGACGAGCACCCACAGCGGCGTTTTCTCAACCAGAAGACGCCACGCCGCGCGTTCCGCCGACGTGGATTGGCTGGATAACCGTCCCAGGGGCCACACGTCCAGGAGGAGAAGCAGGATCGGCAGGGTGACGAGCATGGGTTTGGACATCAGGCTGAATCCGAACAGGATCGTGGTCAGCGCCATTCGCTCCGGCGCGGAGTTTTGAACGTACCGAAGATACGCGAGCAGGGTCAGAAATCCAAATCCGGTGCTCAGTACATTCTTTCTTTCGGATATCCACGCCACCGATTCAGCGTCGAGCGGATGGATCACAAATAGGCCGGCGATCGCCGCGGCCCGCCATGGAAATTGCGGAAACAGCCGGACTCCGATCCAAAACAGCAGGGCCGCATTGGCGATATGAAAAAAGACGCTCATCAGGTGGTGCCAGCCCGCGTCCGGACCAAATAGACTGATGTCCAGCATGTGCGACATCCATGTGACCGGGTGCCAGTTGCTCGCGTGTGTCGTTACGGCCGCCCATTTGATCCCATCCCATGACAGTCCGCGGGAGACATTCGGATTGTCGGTGACGTAGGCCGGATCGTCAAAATCAATGAAGGCATGGTGGCGCACGGCCGAAAAAATAATGACGCTCCACACCAAACCCAGACTGAACGCCACCAGGACCAGTCGCCCGTGACGTCCCTGATCCCGCGAATCGCCCTTCCGTTTAGCCATTCGCCCGTGTCGGAGGGGGAAGAGGGACGGAGGTCGCCAGATTGCCGGATTCAAAAGCATCGGTCATATGCCCGGAGAACGGCGGCTTCATCGACACGAAAACAGTTGCCGCGTCGATGCCTCAATGGCCGGCCACTGATCCACGGGGACATGGATCACGGATTGATCCCAGTATCGAAGAAAATAGTTTCTCTGACGGAATGGACAATTCCAGGCAAGAAAGACCCGGACACCGTCCGACGACGTCGCCAGCATCCAGGATGCGCTCTGTCCGAACAGCGCGCCGGCGCTGTTATTCCAAGGAGCGAGAGTGCGGGTGAAGTACTGGAGCATGTAAGATTGCAGGGACTGGCTGCCGAGGCTGCTGCCGGAGAGGGGGGTCATCAGCTCGATCTGTTTTTGTTGATCATTTGTTGTCCACCGGCTGTATGAGAAACAGTGCCGGCTTGGCTCGCTGCTCTCGCTGGCCTGGTAATTCAGCACCCGCAGCCCCTCGTCTCGAATGTGATACGATGATATTTCCGGCCCGGCGGATATTCCGGGTATGGGCAAGTCCGCCTGTGGATCTCTTTTCCAGGCCAGCGTTATCTCCGGATACTCCTTGTGAAAGATCTTCAAGTTATCCGCCTGGGTCAGTTTGAACAGATCCATCGGCGCCCGGAGTTCCAGAATGGGGTGCCGGTCGGAATTGGGCGGGTCATCTCCCGTCTCAAGCCGGCACTCCTCGGGGCCCATGAAGAATCCGCCCCAGACGTCGTTCGGTGTCCGGATGCCCAGATGCCCCACCCCTTCAACCAGCCGCGGGTCAAGCGACTGGATGCGCTCGAATGGCACCTTGAGCGCATCCGGGGACGCCAGAAGAAAAAGATCGTTGCCGCCGACCAGATCGTCGTAATTGAACAGGTAAACGTACGGAAATACCCGCGTCAATGCCGCCAGAACGGTCCGGATATTTTCCCACGATAGATTATAGGTGTGCAGCCACTGGCACAACATTCCGCCGGGATTCAGTCGCGACTTCGCGATCTTGAAAAAGTCCTCCGTGAACAAATTGGACACCCCGGTGAGCCACGGATTCGATGGCTCGCTGACGATCAGATCGTAGGAGTCGGATTGAAGGGAAAGAACGGACCGACCATCATCCACAATCAGCCGAACACGGGGATCCTGCAACACAAAACGGTTGAAGGCGGCAAATTCATCACGCGCCACCTCGCAGACCTCCCTGGATATCTCCGCCACGTCGATCCGCTTGACCGGATAGCGCGCGATCTCCGCCGCCGTCACCCCGCTGCCGAGTCCGATGATCAGGGCGGTCTGGGGCCGGCGCTGAAATTGCATTGGCAGATGCGCCGCCATCGTCTGCGTAAACATGTCGGCATCGTTGCTGCTCGCGTCCGATTTGCCGTTGATCAGCAGCGATATAAAGGGCCGGTCCGGTTCGTGAATCCGCAACAGACACACATTCGCGTCGACGCCTTCCTCGTAACGGATCACCTCCAGAAGGTCGTTGCGTTTCTCAAAGAGTCCATTCCGCCAGAGCGCCATGACGTTCCGGGTGTCCTTGGCCAGAAGGGAATGGAAATATCGGATGTCCCACCGGGGCGCTGGGATCAGCAGGACGGCGAGGATCGCGGTCGTCAATCCGGCGAGGGCCCATCTGGTCCGCATCGTCGGGTCCGATATCATCAGGACGACGGCGGACAGGGCCAGGCAGGCGATCACCACCAGGAATGTCTGGTAACTTCCGATTCGAGGAATCAGCATGAATGTCGTTCCCAGACTCCCGATCGTTGTCCCGATCGCGTTAATGGCGCTCATCCAGCCGGTCCGCGCGCCGACGACCCGGTCGGATTCGATCATCGCGGCGATCCCGGCCGGATATCCCGCGCCGAATCCGATGGCCGGTACGAGCACCCACAGCGATCCGGCCAGAATGTTGGCGGTATGAAATCCCTCGAAGCTGACGCCGAGTCTGTCGAGGAAGTGCATCTGGACGTGGACTTGCCTGTCGATCAGGGAAAAAGTGGCTGCGACATAAAGGGTGACGATCAGTTGCGCCAGACAGAAAAATCGGTCGGCCCGGACTTTTCCGCAGAGGGCCGAGTACAGTTCGCCCCCGATGACCAGGCCCAGCAGGAAGAGGCCGAGAATGAAGGAATAGGTGTAGATCGAACTGCCGAAATTCATCGCAAACAGGCGGTTCCACAGGGTCTCCAGGGACAGGGCGCATAATCCCGACAGAAAAAATGCGAACACCAGGCTCCCTCTTCGAAATCGCGATAAACCGGCCGGGTCCGCGGATTGGCCCCCGGCGGGCGCGTGGAGTGGCGGACCGCTCTCTGGTCGATCCGTCGTGCCGGCCTTGCGCAGAAAAAAAGCGCCCAGTGCCGCGATCAGATTACAAGCGGCGCCGACGTGCAGGGTCTGGATGAGGCCAAGTTTCGGCAAAAGAAGGAGGGGCATAGCGAATGCCGCCAGAGTCGACCCCAGGGTATTGAAAGCGTAAAACGAGCTGATGGGCCGGGATGACTTTGACCCCTGCATGAGGTATCGGACGGCCACCGGAAATGTGCCCCCCATGAGACTGGCGGGCAGTAGGAGCAGGAGAAAAGAAAAAATAAATCGAAAGGCGGTGAGCCGGTCAAACTGCTGGCCCGCGGCGTCGTAGATCCACTGATAGGGCGCCGCGGTTTGTGACAGAATCGAAGGCGACACGATCGCGGTGATGGCGATTCCAAATTCGATCAGGCCATAGAGAATTTGCGGCCTCCGGGTCCGATCGGCGATTTTCCCGAAAAAATAGCCGCCGATTCCCATCCCGCCCATGAATGCGGCCAGGGTTGTGCCGACCGCGATCGAAGTCGATCCAAAAATCAGTCCCAGCCACCGCAACCACAATACCTGGTACAGGATGGCCGCAAACCCCGACAATATTCCAAATAGATACAGAATCGATCTCGGCACGCCCTTCGTTACCTCGCGGCCGGCACTTTCTTCCCTCTCATGATTGTCATTGGAACACAAAGGATGAGGCGTTTCAAGCAACCGGACCGCGCATCCAGGGAAAGCATCCGAATCATCGGGTTGAAAATGGCCCTCTTTCATTATGCGGCACAGTCGCTACATTGGAACCACGGGCGCTTAGCTCAGCTGGTTAGAGTACCTCCTTGACATGGTTGAGGTCGGGGGTTCAAGACCCTCAGCGCCCATGAAATTCCCACGAAAAACCCCGTTTCGGACCCCGGTCAGACAAAAATCGGCGACAACTCAAAAGCAAAAGGGCACAAAAAGGGCACGGTTTTTGGGCGGTCAGATTGTTCGTAAGTCGGGGTTGGTTTGTCCTTCGGGAGCGGGGAAATATGGGTAAGAGGGGAAGCCCGAAGGGGAGAAAGGGGTTCTCCCCTTCGGATCATTCGACAGTGTTATGTTACGACTCCATAATCCATAAAATTTTTCTTTTGGATCCTTTGAAACGATGTTATGAAGTATGTTAGAAGCATCGAGAGAGGGAGGGGGAAATGCCGGCTAAGGTCAGGACACGTCCGACACATCGATTATTCGACATACGGAGGCGAATCCGTCCGACGTCTGCACGGAACGGGAGAACTCCAAACGGCCCGCGGTTCATCGATCTTTTCTGTGGTGCCGGCGGACTCGGGTTGGGCTTTCGCATGGCGGGTTACAGGAGTGTGTGGGCCGTAGACTATGACGCGGATGCGGTAGCCACCTACAAAGAAAACTTCAACCATGACGTTTACTGCGGAGACATCCGTGATTTACGTCCGCCATTCCCGGATGCGGACGTGATGATCGGCGGCCCTCCTTGTCAGGGTTTCTCTCCGCTCGGGAAAATGAGTCCGACGAAAGAGCATGTGAGGATGAACGAGCTTTGGCGCGAATATATACGAGTTCTCCGGGACGTGGAACCGACGGCCTTCGTGGTGGAGAACGTGCCGGAATTTTTGGCGTCCAGTCAATGCGAGGAATTTCTCCGCATCGTTTCCAGATTGGGCTATTTGACGGAACGAGGTGTTCTGAAAGCGGTTGAGTACGGCGTTCCGCAGAAACGCCGGCGCGGATTCATCCTCGGATCCCGGATTGGCAAGCCCGCTTTGCCGAACCCCCAAGATATCCGCCGGACCGTACGTGATGCTATCGGGGATCTGCCGTTACAACCGACCGGAAAAGATTTGCACACCGGGCGGAGTCCTCGTCCGGATTCGATGAAGCGCTACCGTTGCATTCCTCCGGGTGGAAATCGGTTCGACCTTCTGCGTCTGCGCCCGGACCTGGCTCCGCCGTGTTGGCACAGAAAAAAGAAGGGCAGTACCGATGTAATGGGCCGCCTTGAGTGGGATAAACCTTCGCTTACAATCCGAACCGAGTTCTACAAACCGGAAAAGGGTCGTTATCTGCATCCGGTGGCGCATCGACCGATTACGCACCGAGAGGCGGCAAGGCTCCAGACGTTTCCCGACGACTTTGTTTTTTGTGGGAGCAAGATCGAAGTGGCGAAGCAGATCGGCAACGCTGTTCCGCCGCTTCTCGCCAAGGCGGTTGCCGAAGCCTTGCTCCCGTTCACGGCCGCAAGGAATTCGAATAGTGGCCGCAGGCGACAGGGCGCGGCAGTTCTATGAGTCCACCCACATCGAAAAAGAAAGGGAAGCGTGGCGGCGCGCCTAAGCGTATCCTCGCGTATCTTCAGTCGAAGTTTCCGGAAAAGGTCAATACGAAGGAGATCGAGAAAGTTGCAGGAATATCCGATTATCAGCGGAGGATCCGGGAACTTCGTGCGGAAGGATGGCAGATATACAGTCATCACGACGATCCGAACTTGAAGCCGGATGAGTACCGACTTGCGGATCGCGGCAAGACGAAAGGCTACGAATTCGGTCCTCGAATTGACGGACGGACGAGGGCCAGAGTGCTCCAACGAAACGGCTACACCTGTCGCTCTTGCGGACGTGGTGTTGAGGATGACGATCCCGTGTCGCCGGGTCGGAAGATCAGGCTCAACGTCGATCACATCGACCCGAACGGGCCGGGTACGGACGACAATCTGCGCGTGTTGTGTTCGGCCTGCAACTTGGGCAAGCAGGACCTCGTCGTACCACACGGCGGTATGGAAGTTTTGCGGACTGTCCGACGAGCTCCACGCGACGTTCAGAAGGCGGTTTACGACTGGCTTAAAAAAATCTTCGAGAAGCAATAACGGTTTGGCCGATAGATTCACCCCCGAACGCCGTTCGGAGATAATGACCAAAATCCGTTCCACCGGAACGGCGCCGGAAAAAAAGTTGGAGCGGTTGCTCAGTTCCCTCGGTTACCGTTATGAAACTCATGTGACCGATATACCCGGAACGCCGGACGCCGTCTTAAGACGTAAGAAGGTCGCGTTCTTTGTCAACGGCTGTTTTTGGCATGCACACAGAGGATGCGCTCGCGCCACAATCCCGAAAACGAATCGTTTGTTCTGGCTGAAGAAAATACGGCGGAATACACAGCGGGACCGTGGCGTCCGGCGTGCGCTTCGGGGTATGGGATGGTCCGTCGTGACGCTTTGGACGTGCGGCAAAATTTCATCCGAGGTCGTACTGTCTCGTCTCCTTCGGATCACACGACGACGCCAAAGCCACGCGAAGAAAGCAGAGAAGCATCGGAGCGCCGACACACGGGGACGCCGTTGACACCGTGCGCCTAATGCCGCATTAGGCGCACTCCGTCGGTGCTTCCCGCCGCGCGTGGGATGGGGCGCGGGTGCGGGAAACGGGGTTTCCCGGCGTCCGCCTAAGGCGGACTCACCCGCGCCAAAACAGGGCCATCCCTGAGCGGCTGGCGCTCGGCCGTCCGTGGCCTCGCGATGGAGCGGGAGGCCCCTCCTCCCGCGCCCTCCACCCATATTTTCCCCTCGTCGATTTGCCACAACAAAGAATAGCGAATAAAATCCAAGCATGCGACTCACAAGGAATGAGATTGAGGATTTTGAAAACTGGAGCGACGAGAAATGGGGCGGGGTACTTCTAAGCGACAATATCGAAGTGTATCCGAACTACAAGACGGCCGTCGAGAAAAAAGAAAGAGCCAATCCCAATTTCAAGCAGATAGCCGACAAGATCAGGGCAACATGGGAGCGGACAAAGAAGCATTGATCCGAAATCTCTGATCGAGGGCGGGTGGGCGGGGACCAACTATGCGGCCACCTCGTGGCCGCATCCGACAGCAGGTTTATCGCGTGAGCGGAGCCCGGATCAGGTTGTCCGAGTCCATGCGGAGCGCCGGCAGTGCGGCCGCACTGCCGCACGCGATCAAGATGCTTCCGCGGCTTGGATGGGGCACAGACGAGTGCGCCTAACACGGTGTTAGGCGCACGGCTTCATTCGGCGATCACGCGCGGCGGCTCAGGCCCACAAGATCGGCATAGGGAGCGGCGGACGGGCACCGTGTCCCGCCGATTGTCAGGACACGGCGCGGGAGTACGCCGCGTTCGGCGTGATGTTGGTCAGGCTGCCCGCAATTTGGATTTACGCTTTCGCCTCTTGGCGGCTTTGAGAATCCAATCGGTTGTTGGTCCGTCAAAAAATTGTTCTTTGCAGTCCGGACATGCTTCCCTCGTTACTTTCTGCAGCCGACCACCGCCCGGCAATCCATAAGCTCCGGTAACGATCTTTATTTTTCTGGAGCCGCAGAGGGGACAAGTCTTCATCACTCGGCACGAAGGGCGCGGTCTATGAAGCGGAAGAGCGCCAGCTGATCCCTCTTGGGTAATCTTTCGATTTCCTGCAACTTCCGAAGGATTCGGCGGCTTGGTGTGACTTCTCCGTCCTGCTTCAGCGCCGCCAACCCTAGCAGTTCGTCGGCGCGTATTCGAAACAGTTTGCATATCTGAACGATCAGCCCGTCGTTGAGCCGATAGACCCCGCGCTCGAAGTTCGATATGTCGGACTGATCGACTCCCAGCTTGTCGGCAAGTTCGGCCTGGGACAGACCCCGCGCCTGACGGAAACGCGTCAGGCGCTCGCCGATTCCCTTGTCGCCTCTGACTCTCAGCTTTGCCTTTCGTGGTCGCGCCATAGACCCGATTATATCCGAGTTTTTGCGTCTCATTGGGCGCTCCATAATGATTTATTTGACATTTATGGCACAATGCTATAATATCGGAGCAGCTTTCACAAGGGCGGATTTCGCGCCCGTTTTTTTGTTTCGGGCTTGACACGTTTCAAATACGCGCCGGGAAGGTCGGGGGATATGGGGACACGCGCCATTCGACGGCAAAGCAACGGACGCTACCGCGTCAACTATTACTATTGGGATGTGTCCGGCCACCGTCAGCGCGGCCGGATGCGCTTTACAACCCGCGCCGAAGCGGAGGCGTTCTATTCCCAACGCCTCATCGAATACAAGCAAGGCAACGTCGTCGGCTTCAAAGAGCCAACCCATTTGACTGCCGCCCAATTCTTCACGTCCTACTATCTGCCTTATGTTGAGAAAAACAAGCGGAGCTGGTGCGTTGAGAGATACACACTGAAAATCTTTCTCGCCAAATTCGGACCACAGAAGTTGAGCGACGTGTCCGCCTTCGACCTTGAACGCTGGAAACTGGAACTACAGACGCGCGTCGATCCGGCTACGATTGTGCGGTATCTCAGCGCGATCCGCTCCTTTTTCAAATTCGCCCACGTCGGCATGAAGGATCAGAACGGCCAGAAGGTCGGCGGTGGATATATCAATCACAATCCGGCGGCGGCCGTGCCTTACCCGAAAATCCGGCAGGCGACGAGGCCGCCCACGATTCTGACGCCGGACGAGATTGCGGCGCTTCGGCCGGATGGCACGCGCGGCGCGGATATTGCGCTGTTCGCGCTCTATTCCGGCATGCGGCGCGGTGAAATCTTGCGGCTTCGGCATTCCGACATCGACCGCACGGCCAACGTGATCTACATTCCACAAACAAAGAACGACACGCCGCGCACTCTGCCGTTGCACCCGATCCTTGCGGAGATCATCGACCGTCAGCCCAGGACCGCCGCGTCTGACTACGTTTTCGGCTGGAAGGGAAAGGCAGCGCGACAATGCAAGTCTTCGTTTCGGTGTCTGAAGAAGCGCCTCGGGATCACGCGCCGTCTGCGCTTCCATGATCTACGCCATACGTTTGGCTCTTACCTCGCCATGAACGGCGTGGACATTGACGAGCGCATGGCGCTGATGGGGCACAAGAGTTACGCGGCGGCGCGAATCTACACGCACTACTACACCGAAAAATTGCGCGATTCGCTGGATCGACTTACGAAAGCGTTCGACGCGGCCAGGTCAAAATCAAAAGGGCACGAAAAGGGCACGATTTCGCGGATTGCAAAATCATCGGCTGCATAATATCTTGAGCGTCAATCGAGGGCGCTTAGCTCAGCTGGTTAGAGTACCTCCTTGACATGGAGGGGGTCAGAGGTTCAAGTCCTCTAGCGCCCACTCGCCTCCAGCTTTCCGTGTCTCTCCTTTAGCCGCGGGCTGCGGCCAGGACCGGTTTTTTTACCACCGGGCGATGGGAGAAGAGGTCACGCATCCGGTGTTTGATTTTCCGGTACTGCACCCTGAGTTTTCGCAGGACCGCTTCGGCCGGCGTCAGGGTGTTCAGGATGGTCCGCTCGATGAGCCAGAACCGGTCCAGAACGCCGAACCGGACGCGGAGTTTGAGCAGAAGGTGGAGCGGGACGGAGACGAGCATCATTCGAAGGGGCAGCTTCAGGACCGACCAGTCGAGCCGGCAGCCGAGGACAACAGTGAAATATTTCTGGATGAAATTGATGTGCCGTCGCTTGTTGTCGTCAAGCCATGGCAGAAATCTCATATCGAGAAAGCCGAACATCGGGTTCACGGCGATCGTCGCCCAGTCCTCAAGGTTTGCCGGCGTCTTCAAACCCATCTTCCTGGCCGTCTCAAACAGCTCCGCTCCCGGATACGGCCGGAATGTCTGGGGTCCGATAAAGGACATCTTCCCGTTGACCGAGGTGTAGAGTTCAATCGCCAGCTTGAGGGTCTTGTACATGTCCTCGACTTCTTCACCCGGAATCCCGATCATGAATCCCGCCGTCGGCGTCATGCCGGCCTCGGCCACGTTTTGAACCGTCTGGAGCGCCTGCTCCCTCAGAATGTTCTTGTGCAGCGCCTTGATCACCCGGTCCGATCCGGACTCGACCGACAGATTGAACTTGCGATATCCCAGATCGTAAATCCGCGTTAAAAATTTCCTGTCGACGTAGGCCTCGTTGAAATAGTTCACCCGCACGTTGGTGTCCCAGATCACGCCCAGGGGTTCCTTCTCCATGAGATCCACCAGCTTTTCAAGCCTCGGCCGGTTCACGAAGAATAGCTCGTCTTGGAGGCTGATGTACTGCACCCCGTGCTTTTCCTTGAACCATTTCATCTCCGCAAACGTCCGCTCGGCCGGAAACGCGCGGTGCCGGCGAAGGAGCGGCTGGTCGTAGACGGTATTGATGCAGAAGGTGCAGTCGTAAGGGCAGCCGCGGCCGCAGTGGATGGAGGCGTAGCGGTACATTTCGCGGTGGGACTTTTTTCGACTGAGGTTGCGCGGGATCAGGTACGGATCAAAGGGTTCCAGGAGCGAGTAGTCGGGATCGGGCAGTTTATTGACTTCGACGGTGGTGCGAAACTGCGTCATCTTGAATTTCCCGTCCGGGAGCTTGAATCCCATCCCGGGGACTGCGGCGAAGTTCGGATGCTCCTTTTGCAATTCCCTGGCCAGGTGGAGGATTGCGTCCTCGCCCTCGCCGTAAATGACGAAATCGATCGCCGGATGCTTGAGCGTCGAATCCGGAAAGAGCGTCGGGTGGATCCCACCCCAGAGCACGGCGCACCGGGGGTATTTTTCCTTGATTTTTTTGCTGAGTTCGAGCGAATCCGCCACGTGCGGCGTCATGACGCTGACGCCAACCACCGCGGCATCCCTGGCGCCCTCCATGACGCGGTCGTAGAAGACGCGCGTGGACGGCTGGACCAGGCCGTCGATGATCTCGACGTCAAATCCGTGGTGCTTAAGCCACGTGCCCAGATACAGAATGTTGAACGGGATCCCAATCGCCTCCAGGAGCTCGAACTCCAGCGGCCTCGGGTTGATCAGCAAAAACTTGTTGTTCGTTGCCAAAGTACTGAGAGTTTACTCCGCCCAGCGCCGGGCTGTCAAGGCGCACTGCGGGGCATTTTGCTTGCTTTTTTCCGGATGTGAGGTATGACTACCGGCCCGGTATCTTGGGTGAAGAGTTTCGTGATCGTAAGAAGCCGGGCAAAGCTGTCGCTCACACCATTCGCGGGAGGTCGTTCATGACGGATCAGCCGGCTCACAATCGACTGCGGTATCCCATCTGCGGGACACTGATGATGCTCTGTATCGGAAATGTCTATGCTTGGTCGGTGTTTCGCAAGCCTCTCCAGGAGGCCTACGGATGGACCACGGCGCAGGCGACTCTTCCCTTTCAGATTTCCATCGCGGTTTTCGCCGCGGCGATGGTATTCGCCGGCCGATGGCAGGACCGCGCGGGTCCGAGGCCGGTTGCCGTGCTGGGCGGAATTCTGATCGGCCTGGGATTTATCCTGTCCGGCCTCTTTGGCTCGACCCTGACGGGCATGATCCTGGCGTTCGGCGTGGTGGCCGGAATCGGCATGGGCGGGGCATACGTCACGCCGCTGGCCACGACCATCAAATGGTGGCCGGACCGCCGGGGACTCTTGACCGGTCTGGTCGTCATGGGAATGGGCGCGGGTTCGATCATCGGCGGAATCGGCGGGCCGATTCTGATCGCGCGCATCGGCGTGCTTCAGACGTTTCTGGTCTTCGGCATTTTATTCGGCGCCGTCATCACCCTGGCGGGCCTGATGCTTCGCAATCCCCCGGACGGATACAGGCCTCCGGGATGGACGCCGCCGGCGGCCGGTCAGGCCGGCGCGCAGGCGGCGAGGGATTTTTCGCCAGGGGAGATGATGGCGACGGGATCATTTTATCTGATCTGGCTGTCGTTTGTGATCGGATCCGGCGTCGGACTTATGATCATCTCGCAGGTCTCCCCGATCGGCCAGGAAATGGCGAGTCTGACGCCGATCGTCGCCGGCGGCGCCGTCACGATCCTGGCGATTTTCAATGGTCTGGGCCGGCCGACCTTTGGCGCCATCTCCGACCGGATCGGGCGGAAGAACGCGGTTCTGGTCGCGTTCGCGATAGAAATCCTGGCGATGGTGGTTGTCCTTCCCAGGGCGGAATCGTTTCTTCTCTACGCGATCGGCGTCAGTCTCGTCGGATTTTCTTATGGGGGATTTCTGGGACTCATGCCGGCCATCACGGCAGACTTCTACGGGACAAAAAACATCGGACTCAATTACGCATGGGTCTACACCGCCTGGGGAATGGCCGGAGTCCTCGGCCCGGTCGTCGGCGTCGAGGTCCGGGAGGCCACGGGCGGATGGGTCAACGCGTTTTATATTCTTGCCGGCTGCAGCGGCGTGGGCATTGTCTGTACGGCTCTGATGAAAAAGCCGTCATGAAAAATTCAATCGCGAAAGCAGTCCCGATTCTCTGGTTGCCGGCATTTTTCCTCCTCGCTTTCCGGCCGGGCGGGGCGGAGGCGAAGCTGACGATCAGCGGCAGCGCGATGGTGAGCGCGCAGGACGTCGATTTTGACACGACGGCCGGAGCGCTCGACGAGGATTTCAATTTCAACGATCCCCGCGTCAATCTCTATCTCAAATCGGAAATTTCGGAAAACATCGCCTTCCAGATGACCATCTGGGCGGCAAACGACTGGAGCCATGAAATCATCCGTGGCAATGGCGGGACCATCGCCCTCAATGACGCCGCGGAACTCCGGGCGACCTTCGTGCAGATCAAGAACGTTTTTGGATCGGGCATGACAGCCAAACTCGGCAAGATCGCGGTTCCATTCGGGCATGAATCTCCCAATCGAACGGGCAACGGCGATTCCTCCAAAAATGATTTTCTCCGGAACAGTCTGCTCGACGTTACCAACGCCCTGGACGACGGAGTCCACCTGTCGGGATCATTTGAAAACGCGGGTCTCACGACGCCGCTTTCCTGGGAACTCGCGGTCGTCAACGGCGGCGCCGTCACGGACGGCAGCCCATCCGGCGGCGGCGGACAGAACCGGTCCAACGACGATCTGGCCTTCGGGTGCCGGCTGGTTGCGGCGCTCGCGGATAACCTGACGGCTGAAGCCAGCTACTACACAAACGACCAGAGAACCGACGGGGACAATGATCCGCTGCATATCGGCAGTTCCCTCTTTGTTCAAGCGGTCGAATCGGGAGATCACACGGCGGCCGGGACAGCCGGTACGAACAAGAACCTCTCCGGCCTGGTCTACAACGACGACGGTCAGGGCGGCGGGTACGACCGGGATCTCTGGGAAGTTGCGGCAAAGTATCAGTTCGAGGGCGGGTACCTCATGGGATTCTGGGGCAACATCGATGCCGACACCGTCAGCGCCGGAAACTCCCGCGAGTGGAGTTACTGGGGTGTGCAGGGCCGGTACAATCTCAGCGAAGACGCCTACGTCGCGGCGCGTTGGAATGTCCTTGACCCCGATTACGCCGGCTCGGCCGCGATCGGCGAGCCGACCCTGTGGGCTGTGGCGGGCGGGTACAAGGTGGCGGATAACACCATGGTGAAGGCGGAGTGGACATCCTTTGACGAGGACGGTGACGGATTGTCCAATCAGGGAACCGCCATCGGCGCCGCATCCGCGCCGGACGGCCAGAGAGCCGATGCACAGGCGATCACGATCGCGCTGGGAGTGAAGTTCTAGCCGCAGGACTAGCGGCAGGACTAGCCGGGTTAGCGCCAGCTAAAAATTTTTGAATTGTTCCGCCAGCATCTGCGCCACCAGCGTCCGGCCGCGATCTGATAGATGGATGTGGTCGTCCATGAACAGATCCCTCTTGTCCATCCTGTCCATCCGCTCCTGCAAATCGACCAGCCCGGCGCCTGTTTCTTTGGCAACTTGCCGCACGACGTCCGTGTAGGACTGGTGCAGCTCCAACAATCGCGATGGATCGGAGATTTCACCCGACGACAGTAAATAGGGTGGGATGCCCAGATCCAGCGCGTGGGGCGCTGTCAGAAACCACACCTGCGCCCCCAGCGATTTCCCGCGGGAATGGATGTCGCGCAAATTCGCCGCGAATTCATCCGGTGTCACCCGAAATTGCCCGGACTCGGGCACCAACCGAAGGCGCCGCTCGACCACAGTCCGAACCGCCTGAAATATTCGGAGCGGCTCCATCGCCCGGTAGACCGCAGCCATGCCGAATCGGCGGCGCGCCTGCTGACTGTCCCGATACCCCCGGGCGATCCAGTGGTCATTCCAGCCGAAATACACGGTAATAAGATCGGGCGACCATTCCGCGACGTCGGTATTCAACCGCTGCAGTCCCTGATACGACGTGTATCCGATCACCCCCGCGTTGATCACCTCGAATCGATTCGGCTTAAGATCGCTGAGCAATCGGGCAAGCCGCTCGGGATAGGGGCCGGGACCGAAATGGGTGCAGGAATCTCCCAGACTGACAATCCGAAAAACCCCGGGTCGCGGGGTCGTCTCGAATTCCGGCCCGAAGACGCCCTTTGAATTATGGCCCAGCGTCCTGGGCTTCGGCTTCCAGAAAAGAACGGGGTCACGGACCAAAAAGGGTTCCGGCGCGGTCCGGTTGTACTCGTCCATCGGAAACGTAAAGCGCATATATTCGACACCGGACCGGCGCTCGAATCCCGAGATTCTCAGTCCCACTTCGATGACCGCCAGAATGACCAACGCCGTCATCACGCCGGTCGACACTTTTTTGATCCGCTCCTGATCCCTTCGATCCACGCCGGCTCCTCCACCTCTGATTGACAACATCGCCCGGATTGTTTTCAATTAACTCATGAATGCCCCATCTGGCAAGAAACCCCGGGTCCCGCCCGGACAAAAAGATGTCGGCCGGAAATGGCCCGTGCTCCACGCCGGCGACGTGCCCCGGGTCGATCTTTGCCGGTGGCGGTTTCGCGTGTTTGGGCGGGTGAAATCGGAGGTGGTGTGGACGTGGGAGGAGTTTCAGGCTCTGCCCAAAGTCACGGTTTGCGCCGATATGCACTGTGTCACAACCTGGACGCGGCTGGACAATGTGTGGGAGGGCGTCTCGTTTAAGGAAATCTACCGGCGCGTGGAGGTGTTGCCCGAGGCGCGATTTGTTCTCGCCCACGCCTATCCAAGTTTCACGGCCAACCTTCCGCTCGCCGCGCTTCTTGACGACGACGTCCTCTTCGCCTATGCGCATGGCGGAAGCCCCCTGACACCCGATCACGGCTGGCCGCTCAGGCTTGTCGTCCCGAAACGATATGCCTGGAAGAGCGCGAAGTGGGTGACGGGAATTGAATTCCTGTCGGCCGACCGGCCGGGATTCTGGGAACAGATGGGATATCACATGTCCGGCGATCCCTGGAAAGAGGAGCGGATGTGGGGGGACTAGCTGAAATGGGGACGGATTTTAAGTTATTTACTTTTCGACCCCTCATGTCATTGGTAAAAAACTTAAAATCCGTCCCCGAGGACCTGGTCTGATGCCGCGGCTGGGGGCGCATGTCTCAACCGCCGGCGGCGTCAGCCTAGCGCTTGAAAGGGCGGGCCGAATCCACCTTCAGTCGGTTCAGATCTTCGCGAAAAACAACAAATGCTGGATCGAAAAACCGATCGATCCCGACGAGGTCCGACGGTTCCGCGCGCTTGCGGCGGCATTTGACCGCCGGGATATGGTCTCCCACGCCGGTTACCTGATCAATCTCGCGGCATCGGACGAGGACATCTACAAGCGATCCACGGCGTCTCTGCGGGACGAGTTGGCCCGGGCCGATTCGCTGGGACTGGCCTGGGTGGTTCTCCATCCCGGCAGTCACGGCGGGCGGGGGGAGGAATGGGGACTCGATCGCGTCGTCGCGGCTCTTCGGCGGGTTCTCCACGAAACCCGGGGGATGCGAGTCGGCATCCTTGTTGAGACGACCGCCGGGCAGGGCAATTCTCTCGGATGGAAATTCGAACACTTAAAACGAATTCTCGCCGGCCTGAAATACTCCCGGCGCGTCGGCGTCTGCGTCGACACCTGCCACATCTTCGCGGCCGGATATGATATTCGGACCAGGGAAGGATACGAGTCGACCATGACCGCGCTGCATCGGCTCGTCGGCCTGCCCACTATTCGGGCATTTCACTTGAACGATTCCGTCAAGGGACTCGGCAGCCGGGTCGACCGGCATGAGCATATCGGCAAGGGCCAGATTGGTCTGTCCGCATTCCGATTCCTCATGAACGATCCCCGGTTCTCGGATCTGCCCATGATACTGGAGACTCCAAAAGGCCCGGACATGAAAGAGGACATCATCAACCTCAATCAGCTCCGCAAACTAATCCATCGAAAATCACCCGGAAGGCATGGTAGACTGACACCCGTATGAAACGAAAATACTACACCCGGGATGAGGCCAACTCCGTTTTGCCGGAGATCAAGCAGATGGCGGGCAAGATACGTCAGACTGAGGATCTGCGGGTGGAGAAGCAGAAGGTCTATGTTGAGGTCATGAACGCGATCGCGGTGAACGGCGGCGGATTCCGGATCGGACATGTGTCCGAATTGCAGAAATCGGTTGAGCGCTCGACCCAGCGCCTCCAGCGGCTGATGGGAATGCTGCAGGAAAAATTTCAATGTGAAATCAAGGGACTCCATCCGCTCCTGGTCGACTTCTACACTCTCCGGGACGGCCGGGAGGCATTTCTCTGCTGGAAAGAGGACGAAACCGAAATTTCCCACTGGCATGACCTCGACACCGGATTCGCCGGCCGCCAGCCCCTTTGATATGACTCGATCCCGGGGCGCTCTTTCAGTCGGTGACCCGGCGCCCGATTTTTCTTTGCCGTCATCCGAAGGCGGGACGGTCCGGCTGAAGGATTTCAAGGGCAAAAAAATCGTGATCCTCTATTTCTATCCCAGGGACGATACGCCGGGCTGCACGCGCGAGGCCTGTGCGTTCCGGGACGACATCGACCAATACCGCAAACGCGGCGCCGTCGTCCTCGGCGTCAGCGCGGATGATCTCGACGATCATGCCCGATTCATCCAAAAATTCCGCCTCCCTTTTCCCCTCCTGGCCGACACCGAAAAAAAAGTCTTAGCCGACTATGGCGTCTTCAGGCAAAAATCTCTCTACGGCCGGAAGTTCATGGGAATTGTCCGGACGACGATCGTGATCGACAAGAGGGGGCGCATCGCCCGAATCTTCCCCAAAGTCCAGGTTGACGGCCACAGCGCCGAGATTCTGGCATTCCTGGACAATCCGTCCTCTTAGAATACCGGCTCTTCGGTTCGGTCTTCCCGTGACAGTGCGCCGCAATCGTGTCCGATCATGACCGCCTCGGGCAATCTGATGGAGATCTTCAGCTCGTTTCAGGGGGAAGGCATCCATGCCGGCGTCCGGCAGATCTTCATCCGGCTGGGCCAATGTCATATGCGTTGTGTCTATTGTGACACGCCCCAGTCCTGGGAGCAGGCCCGGTCCTGGAGGATCGAGCGGGAGCCGCACAGCGGGGAATTTGAGACCGGCGACAATCCGGTGAGTGTGGACCGGATTCTGTCGGCGGTGGACCGGTATCTGGCCGGGCGACTTGCGTATCACTCCGTGAGCATCACCGGCGGCGAACCGCTGCTGCAGACCGGTTTTTTGGTGGAGCTGTTGCCCGAGATACGGAAGCGTCGGCCGGTATATCTGGAGACGAGCGGGACCCTGAGTGACCGGCTGGAAAAGGTGGCGGCGTGGGTTGATGTTTTCGCTCTGGACATCAAGCCCCTCTCAACTCCGGGTGTCACGGCCGACCCGGCGGACATTCGGCGGTGTCTGGAGATCGCCCGTGGCCGCGGGTTCGTCAAAATCGTCGTCATGAGGGATTCGCCCACCGATGACGAGATCCTATCCTCGGTGGCGCTCATCCGATCCGTCGATCCCCGCATGCCTCTGGTACTGACGCCGGTGACCCCGGTCAATCCGGCGGCCATTGCGCCTTCCCCTGAGCGTCTCTGTCAGTTGAAGGCGCGATGTTCCGGTTTGACGGTTCTTGTCGTTCCCCAGATTCATCACCTGGCCGGCTGGATCTGATCCGGGTTTGGCGTTCACATCCAGGTTTCGACCGCGTCTGGTCCGTCGTCAGGCGATGGAGGGAATCGAAGCAGGATATCGGTTTCGGTCAGTTTCGCCCGGGCCTCATCGATCGTATCGCAGACGAATACCGGCACCGACTCGACCCTGGTGTCATCTCCGGTCCGGCGTTTGATATGCACCGTGAATTTCCCCGGATGATCCGCCGAATCCCTTCGGATGACAAACGCCCTGCCAATCTCCCCTCGCGCCAGTGTCATGTCCCAATCCTAGATGACCGCCCGCCCCGCCGCAACACCAATTTGGGGACGTTGATTGACAAATTGACAAATGAGATGCAATCACCATGGGAGATGCGCGGTTTTTTGTCCGTTCATCAGCAAACACGCCCTTTGTCCCTCAGGGAATCGCCGGAATTTGTCAATTTGTCAATCAACGTCCCCATTTTGACGTCCCCATTTTGAGTCCACCCGACACTGCGTATCACAGACTGTCGCGATCCTAAAGACAACATCGTTTTGGAATGTGCCCGGGCCGGAAATGCGGATTACATTGTAACCGGCGACAGAGACCTCCTGACGATGCATCCTTACCATGGGATTTCGATCGTAAACGCCGGCAGTTTTATGAATTCTCTCAAACCGAGGTCCTTGAAATTTCGGGAAATTTAGTGTTGCACTTGTCCCAAAAAATGTGTATTCTTCAGCCATCATACGTTATGATTCCTTCGTTGTGTGAATTTGCTGGTTGGCCCAGCCAGCCAGCCAGCCAGCCGTGGTCCGGCCTCAACGGCCGCGTCCCTCTCCGTATCCATCCATTCTTTTTCTGACCGTTGCGCCTTCCCCGCACAACCGGCACATCCTGTGCCGTGCGGGACGGAACGTCCGTGTTCCAGTGTTCTCCATTCGGGATCATTGCTTTTTTTCGACGGGCGGGACAGAAGAAAAGGCTCAACTCTCAACACTCAATTC
>CAZHRJ010000035.1:4592-24252 GCA_964534765.1 uncultured bacterium | reverse complement strand
CAGTGGTAGACTATGATCATGCAGACACCGGACGTTGAGGAAACTTCATTTTCGATTGGCGCAATCAAGGGGGCTGAACTCAACCGGATTAAAATAACGCCGGAACAGCGGCTCTTTCAGGCCTTGGAATGGGGCAGACACATGATTCAGAGAAAGATTCGCGTCCGGCCATCGGAAACATGCGACCGGATTGAAATCGACTATGGCCGATGAACAGGCCGAAACGGAAATCCCTCATCCATGAGAAGCGAAGGAAGCACAAAGACGACATCCGCACACTTGAAAAGATCGCGTCCCATCGACCACGCGGGTGATGCGCAACGCGGACGTCCAAGGTGAAACTATTTCTTTTTGCCCGAACTGCCAAATCTCGCTTGTAAAAATTCGGGACTGCAAGTATGAACGGGCAACATGATCTCAAAACTGATCGTCATCAAGGAAAACTCATCTGAAGTCGTTCCGATCGAACAACTCCGGGATCATCTCACCAACGGCGAGACGGTGTGGCTCGACGTTCTCGGCAAGGATCATACCGATTTCTCTCACCTCGTCGAACCCTTCGGGTTCCACCCGCTCTCGGTCGAAGACGCAATGGAGGCGGTCCTCCGGCCGAAGGTCGAGACTTTTCTTAATTACGTTTTCGTCGCGGTCCGGGCGATTAACCATGAAGCCGGGGCGCGGCCGCATGACACGATCGGTCTCAAACTTTTCCTCGGCGAACGGTTCATCGTCTCCGTTCACCGCAGACCCATCGGCAGCATCGACGCCGTCCGCGAACGGCTGCCGCACCTGCTCCGACGCAGCACCCATCCCTCCATCATCCTCGCCCAGCTGTGCTCGGATGTCATCGATTATTTCGACCCGGTGGTCCGCGCGCTCGAAGACAGGATCGAGGAACTCGAGGAAGTCTCTTTTCAAAACCCCACCGTCAGCGCCGGGGAAAAACTTCTCTCCGCCCAGCGGGAGGTTCTCCTCCTTCGCCGCGCAGCGGTGCCGGTCCGCGACCTTCTCCACACGATCCTCGAACGCGCAGATCCGCTCATCACGGTTGAATCTCGCGTCCATCTGCGCGACGCACTCGATGAAATCACACGCATCACTGACTGGCTCAATGTCCTCCGGGATCTCTCAACGGGCGCGCTCACCATGTACCAGGCCGCTCTCGATAACCAGACCAATGGCATCATGAAATTCCTATCCATCGCGGCCACCATCGCACTCCCGCTTAATGTCATCGTCGGATTCTATGGAATGAATATCGCCCTCCCAGTGGCCGGCCGGCCATGGGCTGTGGCGCTGGTCGTGTCCATCATGGCGGCGACGGTCCTGTCCCTCCTGGCTGTATTCAGAAAAAAAGGTTGGATTTAGCGCAAACCCCCTACCCTCCCGACGGGATGTTGAGCTCCTTCATCAGCCTCGATAGATACGTTCGCTGGATGTCCAGCAGCTTGGCGGCCGATGTCTGATTCCCGTTCGTCTGCGCCAGGGTCTTGATGATGTAGTCCCGCTTGAACCGGTGCTGGGCGTCTTTGAAGGAAACAATCCGGTCGTCCGACAGCTCCTTCATTTGCGTCAGACTCAAATGCTTGAATTCAATCTTGTCCGTCGTACACAGCACGACCGCACGCTCGATCGCGTTCTCCAGCTCCCGGATGTTCCCCGGCCAGGAATAGTCCTGTAAAAGTTTTACCGCTCGCTCCGAAAAAACATCGATCTTCTTCTGCATCTGCCTCGTGTACTTCTTCAGAAAATGCTCCGCCAGAGTCTTCACGTCCCCGCGTCGCGCGCGAAGCGGCGGGATCTGCAGCGGGACCACATTCAGCCGGTAGTACAGATCCTCCCGAAACCGCTTCTCCCGGATCTCTTCCTCCAGACGCTTGTTCGTCGCCGCGATCACCCGCACGTCTATCGATATCGGCTCCGCTCCACCCAGCCGCTCGATCATCCGTTCCTGAAGCACCCGCAACAGTTTTACCTGAAGCGACATCGGCAGCTCTCCGACTTCGTCCAAAAATAATGTCCCGTCGTCCGCCAGCTCGAACTTGCCCAATTTTCGGCCCACGGCGCCCGTAAACGCGCCCTTTTCGTAGCCGAATAACTCCGCTTCCAGTAGATTCTCCGGGATCGCGCCGCAGTTGATCGCCAGAAAGGGGCCGCCGGATCGCGAACTGCCGTTGTGGATCGCCTGAGCCAGCAGCTCCTTGCCGGTGCCGCTCTCGCCGGTGATAAGTACCGTCGAATTCGTCTTCGATACCATCCGGCCCGTCTCGATGATCTGCTCCATCATCGGATCGGTCGTCAGGATGTCCGCAAATGAAAATTTCGCGGATAACGCCGATCGCAAATTCCGGTTCTGCTCCGACATCTTTTCGTAGAGCCGCGCCTTCTCGATCGCCAGACCCGCCTGATTCGCGAATACCTCCAGAACCTCGATGTCATCCTTTGAAAATTGGATCTCTCCATCTGAATGAATCACTTCCATTACTCCAACCGGCCGGCCACGGACTTTCAACGGGATCGCGGCCATCACGTCATGCTGCTCCTCCAGATCGTCCGCAATCTTTTTGTAAAACCGCGGATCTTTCGACGTGTCCGGGACTACCACCGTCTCACCGTGCTCCGCTACCCAACCGGCGATCCCCTTGCCGATCGGTAATGTGTACTTCTTCACCTTGCTCGCGCCCGGACCCATGGCCGAAGCAAACCGTAGATTCTTCCCCTGGTCGTCCACCAGCAGGATCGCGCTCGCGTCCGCGCCCACTATCTCCGTCGCGGACTTCAACACACGGTCCAATACCTCACTCAGTCCTAGTTCGCTGTTGACAAATTCCAGTGTCTCAAAAAGTTTTTTTAGCTTGTCTTGTTCCATACAGTTGGAACATAGGATACAGTGCCGTTCTGTTCAAGTCAACAAATGTGTACGGACACGGAGGATTTCGCATATGCTGAAGTTGTATTTTGTTCGACATGGTCAAACACCCCTAAGCCGCGACAACCTTTTTTGCGGTATAAGCAACCCCGATCTGACACGCGAAGGATACCAGATGGCCCAGGCCCTCGCCGACTACTACGGTGACAGCCCATGGAAGGCCATCTACACCAGCCCCATGAAACGGACAATTGAAACGGCCCAACCTCTCGCCAAACGCGCTGGGCTCAAAATTCATACGAATGCCGGACTCAAGGAAATTTCCTATGGGAAATGGGAGGGGAAAACTGTCGAAGTCGTTAAACGCCGATGGGGCGATGACCACATCCAATGGCTCGCCGACCCCGGCTGGAACGCCCCAACCGGAGGCGAAACCGCCACTCAGATCGCGGCGCGCGCCATGCCGGTCATCGACGGAATTCGAAAAACCTTTAACGACGGAAATGTCCTGATCGTCTCACACAAAGCCACGATCCGGATCATCCTCTGCTCCCTGCTCGGTATCGACGTGGGACGATTCCGGTATCGGCTCGGCATGCCCGTATCCAGCGTCAGCATCGTCGAATTCGGCCGACATGGACCGCTCCTCAAAGTGCTGGGAGATACCATTCACCTTCCGGAAGAACTTAGGGAATTGCCGGGAACGTAGACCTTCGGGCTCTAGAGTGGAATCCGCCGGATCGTGACGGTCCGGATGTAATCCTGCAGAAACTTTTTCGTCTTGTCCGGAAGCTTCAGAAACGCAAGCCCCATGATCGTCGCGTCCCGCCATCGCACCAGAGTCTTCATCTTGACGACCCGGCCGTCCATCCGGAATTTCAGTGACACTTCCCCGCCCTCCATCACCTGGGTGAGATTCTCATGCGCGAAGGCACAGCCGGTCAGGCTGAGATTCACAATATATCCGACGTAATATTTCTTCTTGTAGTGAACTTCCGTCCGGAAAAACGCAATCGCCCGGGTGCTCTTTCGCCGATCCTTCATCTCTTCCTCCCCGCTATGCCTCTCTTTTCACCGCCCCGTACGCTATCTTAATTTCCCGCCGGGTCAATAGCCCGCAATCAGCCGCTCCAGCCGCCAACGGTCGAACCCTCGGATCGCCCGGACGGTCGGCTCGCTCTCGCGCCGCCCGAAAACAAATTGCCCGTCTTCCGACGCCTTGCCGATATACACCCGCTGAACACCGCCGTTCACAAGCGTGATCGCAAGGGCCTGCGGTGTGTCAACTTCAAATTGAGAATACTTCCCGGGCGAGTCAGTCACCGGATCGACTGAGATCATTCCGGTCAGAAGTCCGATCATCTCTCCGATGGCCGATGTGTCCGCGCGCACAACGCCCGTATCCCCATGCCGAAACCAATCGTCGCCGGTCCGGGATAAAACAACCGGCGTGTCCACGCCATCCTGGATGCGAATCTCCCGAAGCTTCTTCGGATCCACTTCCACCCACCGCGGCGACGCGGCGGGAGGTGAGGGTCGGCTCGAAAAAATATATACGACGGTCAGAAGAACCGCCAGGACCGTTAAAACGGTCAGCAGCCGCGGGGTCATGCCGCCGTCTGCCACCGACGGCGCGAAAGCCGCCGCATCTGCCAGCGCACAAGACCCAGCAGCAAAACGCTGATGGGCATCAGAAATAAACAGGTGGCCTTGATCAGGCCGCGCCGCTGGGTCGATACTTTCTCCAACGGCCGGAATGTATGGGTCTTCGATCGAATCGAAATCAAATCTTCGGACGCCGCCAGCCAATCTATTAGATTCGCGCCGAATAACGCGTTCGACGTCCCACCACCGCGGCTCTCGTCCAGAAAATTCGCGTTCGCCATCACCACCAGCCGCACACGGCCTCGGGCCGTCGTGTCACCGTAGGCGCCCCGGCGGTCACCCTGGATCGACACGCCCAGATCGTAGGGTCCCTGCTCCGAACCTTCAATCGATATCTGTTCCGTCGGATTCACGAATAACGGCTTGGCCATCCGGTAACTCTCCTTCGAACTCCGCGCCAGAACGGTTACGCCCGACGAATCCGTAACCGATAACGCGCCGGAAAATGGCATCGAGATTTCCTGCATCGATCGCGTGACCGCGTGCTCACGCGACAGATCCGTGACGCGCGGTATGTAGGGATAATTGACAACGGTCTGCATCATGAAAAAACCCTGCTGGCTCTGGATCTGCACCGGAACATTCTGCGCGTCCACGACCAATCCTTCCCGCATCTCCACACCGTACGCCTTCAGCAGCCCCTCCAGACCGATTTCGTTTTTCCGCGCGAAAAAATTTCCCATATGCACGTCGTAAAAATCTATCAGCAGCGCCGTCGGAACGCCGGATATCACCGCCCGGTCGACCGCGCGAAGCCACGTGTCGCTCAGGAGCCGCTTCGGACCTGCCACGATCAACGCGGCAAGATCGGTATCCCGGCCCGCCGATCCCAACGCGTCCAGTCGGCGCAGTTCATAATGCTCCGTCACATACCTCGTCAGCGATTCCGGCGGATCCAACTCACCGTTTCCGGTCGTCCAGCCCAGAACGGGCCGGGTCCTCCGGGTCAATTTCATGATCCGGCCCGCCAGGTCATACTCGATGTCCTCGATCTGCGTTACGGCCGTCACGACTTCCTTTTTGTCCTCGTAATAGAGTACCAGCCCCATCATCCCTTCCTGCAACTCGAACTTGTCCTCCCGAACGGCGGTGAACCTCAGCGGCGTGATCCCGGCGCGCCGGGCCTCCTCTTTCATCTCAGCCTGCCTCATGTCGGCAAACTCCAGTCGCAACCGGCCGCGGGCGGCGGTGGACATCTCGCCCAGGAGCTCATGCAGGTATCGGCGCTGGAGAAGATACTCCGGCGGGACTGTCTCGTCAAAATAGACCTTGATCCTCACCGGATCCACCAGTCGGCCCAGCAGGCGCTTCGTGGCGGGCGACAGTGAGTAAATCCTGTTCTCGGTGAAATCCAACCGCGTAAAAAATTGCGTCGAAACAAGATTCACCATCACACAGATCACTCCCACCGCCACAACTCCCACCGCCGAATAGAGGCCCTTTGATTGCTTCGCCGTTATCATCCGCTCACCGCCAGCGCCGGCTGCCCAGCGTGAAAACCGTCAGATGAAGGAAGAAGGCGGACAGGGAGAGAAAATAGATCACGTCCCGGCTGTCCATCACGCCGCGGGAAATGTTCTGGAGATGGCTGTCTATCCCCACATAACTCATAATGGCTCCGGCGGCCGGCGGGACAAATTGCGTGAACTTGCCGGCCAGAAAAAAAATCATCATGAACAAAAATCCCCAGATAAACGCCAGAATCTCCCGCCGCGTCAGACTCGACGCAAACGCGCCCATCGACACGTAGGACACCCCCAACAGAAAAATTCCGGCGTAGGACGCGATGACCTGCCCCTCGTCAATGTCGCCCGCCATCGATACCGCGATCGGGAAAACCAGGGCGGCGGCCAGAGCGGTCAGAAATAGAAAACTCGCCGACAGGAATTTCCCGAGAACAATCTCAGCGTCCGTGATCGGCTGCGTCGCCAGGATCTCATACGTTCCGCGGGCGAGTTCCTCCGAAAAAAGACGCATCGTCAGCGCGGGAATGAAAAATAAAAACAATAGCGGCGATACCTCGATGAAAGGCGCAACACTCGCCTCGCCTCGCAAAAATAAACCAGATGAAAACAGCCAGCCGGAAACCAACAGGAAAACCATCAGAAATACGTAGGCAACCGGAGAGTTGAAATAGGTCCGAACCTCTTTTCGGAACAGGATCAACGCGTTCGTCACGAAATGCCTCCCGTCAGCCGCAGAAAAATCTCCTCCAGGCCGGGCTGGCGGCGCTGCAGCTCAAGGAGCGTCCAACGGTGCTCGATGGCCTGACGGAAAATCGCCTCCCGCAGATCCTCGGATGTTTCGACTTGCGCGTGGACAACGTCGCCCTCCTGCCTCGTCCGCACCCGGCCTTGGCCGGCCAGGATCTCCAGCTTTTCCCGGACGAGGGGCTCGGAGGCTTTCACCTGGACGTGGATGGTCGTATGCCCCATCTGCCGGCCCAATTCGCTCAGCTGACCGTCCGCGACGATCCGGCCGCCGGCCAGAATGATCACCCGCGTCGCCACGGCCTGGACTTCGGATAAGACGTGCGTCGATAAAATCACCGTCTTCTCCTTGCCCAGCATCGATATCAGTTCCCGGACTTCCACCACCTGCGATGGATCCAACCCGCTCGTCGGCTCGTCCAAAATCAATAGATCCGGATTGTGCAATATCGCCTGCGCTATCCCAACCCTCTGCCGATACCCCTTGGATAGCTCTCCGATGTCTTTTCCCAGAACCCCGCTCAGCGCGCAGGACTCCACCACTCGGGCCACGGCCGATGCCAGGGCCTGACCCCGCAGGCCCCTTAAGGATCCGATGAACTCCAGATACTCGATCGGCGTTAAATCCGGATACAGTGGCGTGGTCTCCGGCAAATACCCCACCCGGCGGCGGACGTCCAAGCTGCCCGATACCACATCAAACCCGGCCACCGCGGCCGTTCCGGAGGTCGGCGGAAAAAAACCGGTCAGCATCCGCATCGTCGTCGTCTTGCCCGCGCCGTTGGGACCCAAAAATCCCACTATCTCCCCTCGACGGACGGTAAACGTGATGCCGGCCACGGCCGCATCGGTTCCGTATTTTTTTGTCAGATCTCGTGTCTCGATCATCCGGTTGGCGGCTCCTGCTAAATTACAGCGCGTCCAGCTCCCGCTCGGCAAGGCTTGCCCAGCGTGTTCGCGGCGCCATCTTGATGGCATCGATGAAATGAAAAAAGGCTTTGTCCTTGTCCGCCATGGATTGATAAACCTTGCCGAGATGATAATGCACCGCCGCGCGAGCCGGCAAATCCTCTACCGGAATTCGCTTGTGGGCTTCGAGCAACCGGTCCAGGGCTGAGGTGTAGGCGGTCCGCGTGTAAAGGATCCACCCCCACGTGTCCAGGTAATAGCCCTTCCCTTGCGCGTCCACCGAAATCGCCCGCTCAACCAGCTTCTCCGCTTCGTCCAGATTCCGGTTCGACTCGGCGTATAAATACGCCAGCCCGTTCATCGCGTCCGCCGACTCCGGATAAACGCTCAACGCCTCCTTGTAAGCCGCCTCCGATTCCGCCATCTTCCCCTGACGGCGCAGATCCTGGGCTCTTTCCAGCGACTGCTTCGCCGCCTCGACGCTCACGCGCGACTGCTTCTCCTCGAAGATCTCTTTTTGCATCGTTGTGGTCTTCCGAATCAGATCGGAATAGTCCTTCTTGATGTCGCTGAGATTGTACTCCTTTTGCCGGTTCTCATCCCTGAGCCGGCTCAGTTCCACCACGGTCGTCTCCAGACGCGACTCGTACTCCTGCTTCGCTCGCGCCAGCTGCGAATCGTAAAACGTCTTGATCAGCGCCATCTGCGCGTCAAAGGCGTTTCGCATTTTCTGCAGGGTCTCTGAAAAGGTCTGGTTCTGCTGCTCCAGCGCATCCATCTTCTGCCTCTGAACTTTTATCTGCATGTCCTGCTCCACGGCCCGGGCCTCAACTGTCTTGCCCCGGTCGACGGCGGTCGTCAGCGATTCGACCTGGGTGAGCAATCCTACGTTGCGGTCTTTCATGTCCTTTAACCGCTCCACTTGCTGGATGATTTCCTGCTTGAGCCTCGTGTTCTGCCGCTGCTCCTCCTCGAGTCGGGCCTTTAAAATCTCCAATTGCTTCTCCTGCAATTTCTGGCCCCGGATTTCCTTCTGCATCGTCTCCAACCGATTCTGCATCATGTCGTACGCTTCCGTCCGCTGCTCCGTCCTCTGACCCATCACTCCAGCCGCCCGCTCCAGTTCCTCAAATGGCTGCGCCATCCATCCCGCGGCCGGCTGACCTGGGACCGATCCACGGACAGCAAATGCCGGAACGGTCGGAACCGCCGGGACTGCCGGAACCGCCGGGCGCGAAGTCGCAGGAATGGGCAAATCATTGAACGGATCCCCAAATGAACGCCGCACGACCGGCGATACCGGACGCGAAACCGGAGGAACCACCATCGACGTCGGCGATGGCACCTCTGACGGCGGCGGCGGAATGGGACTTCCCGGCGGAGTCGGAATTCGTATCTCCTGACCAGGTGAGATGGTATAGGGGGAGGGTATCTTGTTGAATTTCGCCAGATCTTTATACCGGTCTACCGACCCGAGAAACTGCTTGGCGATCTTCGACAGACTGTCCCCGCGCTTGACGATGTATACCTTCGATCCGTCGCCTGATGGCGCCGGTCCCGACGGCATGGCCGACGGCAACATGCGGTCCGGCCGGACCAGGGGTGATTCGGGCTTCCGGTCTGATACGGGCGCCGCGATCGGCCGCGCGGGCGCCAGAGGCGGAGAAACGGTTGACAATTCCATCGCCTGCATCCTCTGCTCCGCGATCTTCGAGGCGATACTCCCCCTGTGATCGCGAATCAGCCGGCTCCAGGACGATCGCGCGCCGGGCAGATCCCCCATTTCCGATTGAACCGTCCCTAACTGAAGCAACGCGTCGGGGTTGGCGGAGGCGGCTGGATATTTTTTGATCAGCGATTCATAGGCGGCTTTCGCGCCGGCGCCGTCTCCCATCTTGTGCTTGGCGCTCGCGATTGAAAAAAGAGACTCCGGCGCCAGCAGATGCTCCGGATGGTTCTCCGCAACCAACTCGAATACACTGATCGCGCTGTTGTACGACCCTCGGCGAAAATATTCGTTCCCCTTTTCGTAGAGCGTCGCCACGGGATCGTAGGCCTCGCCCGGAACGGGCGCGCCGCCCGCCGCAAGTACCGGCTGGAAAAATAAACTGACACAGACACAGACCGCCGCGCCGCACATCACGCGCATCCCCATGCCCCCTCACCTGTCACTGTCATCAATTCCTCATTCTAATAGGTTACACGGCTTCGCTTGTCAACAGATCCATCGATCTGAACCGGATCGATTCCAACACGTGGTCCGGAAGAATCTCCGGCTCGCCGGCCGCAAGGTCGGCGATTGTCCGGGATACTTTGATGATCTTCTCCAGCGACCGCGGCGATAGATTCATTTTTCGCAGCGCACCCTGCAGGACGGTCGCGCACTCCGGACTCAAGGGACAAAATTTCCGCAGATCCGAACCGGAGATGTGCGCGTTGGTTCGCAAATCGGTGCCGTATCGCCGGCGCTGAATGGCCCGGGCGGACAACACCCGACGCAGAATGTCGGCGCTCGATTCTCCCGCCGGGCCGCTCAATACCAGATCGGGCGCTTCCGGAGGCAACTCCACTTGAAGATCGATCCGGTTCAGTATCGGGCCGGACAGCTTGTTGAAATATCGCCGGATGTCGGCCATCGTGCACCGGCACGCGCGGCGCGGATGACGCGCATAACCGCACGGACACGGATTTAAGGCGCAAACCAGTATGAAATCCGCCGGATAGCTGACTTTCGTCGCGGCTCGGCTGATCTGCACCCGGCGGTCCTCAAGCGGCTGGCGAAGAGACTCCAGACAGGACCGCGGAAATTCTGGAAACTCGTCCAGAAATAAAACCCCTCGGTGCGCCAGCGAAATCTCCCCCGGCAGACCCTGCGGACCGCCGCCGATCAGCGCTACATCCGACAGCGTGTGATGCGGCGAGCGAAACGGCCGGTCTCGCACCCACTCCGAATCCGGCAGCATGCCCGCTACACCGTAAATCTTGCTCACTTCCAATGACTCCTGCGGACTCAGACACGGCAAAATCGACGGAAGTCGGTGCGCCAGCATCGACTTGCCGGTGCCCGGCGGACCCATCATCAGCAAATGATGACCGCCGGCGGCCGATATCTCCGCGGCACGGCGCGCCAGATGATTCGACCGCACGTCCGAAAAATCCGGGCCGGAGCGCGGGACGCCCTTGGTCCGACGCAGGCGGCCCGCTCGGGGCAGTGCGAGATTATCCACGGGCGCGGAAAGTTCCGAGAGCGTCGCCAGACCGCGGACACATGCGCCCTTTTTTAGGATCGACCGAAAAAACGAAGCGTCCTCGAGGTTCGCGGATGGAAGGATCACCGTGGAGGCGTCCCTCAGCCCGTCCAGAAGCGCCAGAATGCCGGAAGCGGGACGAATCGAGCCGTCCAGGGACAGCTCCCCTAGAAAAACGCTGTCGACGGGCGGCGGCGGAATTTGCGCGCTCGCGGTCAATAGCCCAACCGCGATCGGCAGATCGAGCAACGAGGACGCCTTTTTCATCGTCACCGGCGTCAGGTTGACCGTCACCCGGACCGCCGGCATCTCAAAACCCGAATTTTTCACTGCCGCGATCACCCGATCCCGGCTTTCCCGAACGGCGTCCTGCGCCAGTCCGACAATCGTGAAATTCGGCAAACCTCGACGAACGTCAACCTCCACGCCTATCCGCTGGACGTCCAGTCCGGATAAAATGGCGGATCGAACCAAAACAACGGCCATGACGGCTAAAGAAAAATATCCATGGATATCTTGGCCGACCGGACCGAATGGGTGATCGAACCGACGGAGATGTAATCAACCCCCAAACGCGACAGGGCCGCAATCCGGTCCAGAGTCACACCGCCCGATACCTCGATTGGAACACGGCCGCCGCTTAGGCCCACCGCGGCGCGGATCTCCCGGTTGGTCATGTTGTCCAGGAGCAGCCGGTCGGCGCCGCTAATCAACGCCTCTATCGCCTCCCGGGCTGTGCTGACTTCCACCTCGATCGCCACAGTACGCCCCAGTCGGCGACGCGTCGCAAAAACCGCGCGCGCAACGCCGCCGAATAATGCCACATGGTTGTCTTTTAAGAGCACGGCATCCGATAACGTCATCCGATGATTCTCTCCGCCGCCGTGCAAAACGGCCTCTTTCTCAAGCCGTCGAAGAAGCGGCGTCGTCTTCCGCGTGTCCAGAATCTTCGCTCGGCACCCACGCGGAACGGCTCGAACAAACTGCCGCGTACGCGTGGCTATGCCGCTTAGCCGGCCTAAAAAATTTAACGCCGTTCGCTCCGCCGCCAGCAATGCCCGCGCCGGGCCGGCAAGCTTAAGAAGCGTCTGCCCGCGGCGCACCACCCGGCCGTTGGGAACTCTCAGACCGAACCGGACCCGGCGGGACGTTGCCCGGAAAGCCGCCATGGCCGCCGGCATCCCGCTGACCACCATCTCCTCCTCGGCGATAATCACACCCGTGGCACATAGATCGGATGGCAGCGCGCGCGACGATAAATCCCGGCGGGCATGATCCTCGCCGAGCGCCCGGCGGACGATATCCTGAATCGGATGGGGTATGTTATCTCCAGTAGCCGGGAAACTGCTCAGACGAGATCACGGCATACGCGTTGTGCGCATGGATCGATTCCAGACTCTCACAGTCGATCCGATAGGATGACACTCGACGGTCAGACTCAAACTTCAACGCGATGTCCCGCACCACGTCCTCGACAAACTTCGGATTCTTGTACGACTCCTCCGTCACATACTTTTCGTCCGGGCGCTTCAGCAGCGGATACACTTCACAGCTTCCCTCCGACTCCACCAGATCGATCAACTCCTCTATCCAGATCGATTCCGCCATCTCGACCGCGGATCGAACGGTCGTCCGCTGATTGTGCGCGCCGAATTCCGATATCGCCTTTGAACACGGACATAACGTCAGGATCGGCACCTCCGCTTCGACGATCTTGCGAAATTTTTTCGTACCCCCGCTTTCGCAGTCTCCGCCCAGCCGGCAGACATATCCCATGAGCGCCGGCTCCTGCGTCAGCGGTGATCGCTTCGTCCGGAAATATAAAAAAGAAACGTCCAGATACGACCGATCCGCACCTAGCCGGTCCACGACGGCCTCCAGAAGGATCTCCAGTAATTCCGGATTCAAGGGTCGGGATTTGAACCGGTCGAGTAACTCCACAAATCGGCTCATGTGCGTGCCTCGCTCCACCGCGGACAATGACGCTGAAATTCGGACCGTCGCGGTAACCTGCTGCCGGCCGCGCTCCCGGTCCTGCACCACCATCGGCAGCTTGACCTCCGATATGCCCACCTGCTCGATCTTGATGCCCCGCCGGTCCGACTGGCCCTGAACATCCTCAATCTTCGAATATCCCTGGATCATCCCCGCGCCCCTTTCCTATCTCCGTTCTCGAACCCGCCAAAGTACATCACTCAGCGGGTAACTTGCAACATCACTCCTCCCGCAATGCCTCGGAAGGAGAATTCCGGGATTGGATGGCGGCGGGAATGGCCGAGGCCAGAACCGACAAAACAAACAGCGCGGCCGCAGACGCGAGAAATAAGGGCGTCGACCACGCCGAGGGTAACCGGTCTAGATCATAGATCTCCGGCGGGAGTCGAAACAGATCGCTTCTCGTGATGATCTGATGTCCGCAGCCGGCCATGATCGTACCCAGAACGATTCCAAGTCCCGCGGCGATTGCGCCCGATACCAACAGCACCACTGACTGCTCCCTGCGCGTCATTCCCATGGCCCGCAACGCGGCCAGTTCACGGCGCTTTTCTATGGAGGTCGCTATCAGGGCTGATAACACACAGAAAACTGAAATGAATCCGAATATCGATAAAATCATCCCCATCACCCGCTTTTCTAAATTGACCGCTCGAAACAATGGCTCCCGCATCTGCCGCCAGCTTCGAAAATACAACCCTCTGGCGCCAACCCGCTCGTCCAGTCGAGCGGCGATCGCCGGGGCCGCCGAGGGATCATCAACAGCGATCTCCAGGGAATGCGCCAGAGCGGGCGGGAGGTCAAAGAGCGGATCGATCGTGGATCGAGCCAGAATCGAACGGGACGCGTCGACTTCGTAATAGCCGGTTCGATACGTGCCGCTGACCCGAAACCCCGCTTCCACGGGTCGATCTCGCGTCGTCACGGCCTCGTGCGTCGCTGGAAATAATACAATCGCCTGCAAACTGTCGCCCCGCTCCACCGAAAGTTTGTCCGCCAGTGATTCGCCCAGCAGGATGTCCCCACCTACCGGCAGGCGGGAACCCGGCGTCAGATGTCGATCCAGGGAGGAAGTGTGCGATTTCTGCGGCAACGGAACGGCGATGATCTGGGATTCCACCGCGGCGGTGTGAAGCCGACCGGAGGATGGTGAACGCAATAGAGCCGACAGCTCCAGCTCCGGCGTCACGGCCAACACTCCGGGAACGGATTGGATATCCTCCCTCAGCTCGGCCGTATACGCCAGAACTCCGGCAATCGGAAACCCGCGGATCGCGCCGATGCTTGATACGATCCGGGATTGCAAATCCCGGTCAAAACCGTTCATCACCGCCATCACGATCACAAATGACGATAACGTCATCCCCACACTCAATATCGACACATACGTCAATACCCTCACAAATCCGCTCCGGTGACGCGAAAATAAAAAACGCCACGCCAGAAATACCGTCAGCCGAAATCTATTCAATCGCGGGCCGGTTTTAACAAGGGAAACAATATCGCATCCCGAATCGACGGCAGATCGCCCATCAACATCATCAGCCGGTCAATACCGATCCCCAACCCTCCCGCGGGCGGCATTCCGTATGCCAGCGCCTCAACGTAGTCCCAGTCCACCTTCCCGTCGTCCCCGCCGGCCTGATCTCGAAACCGCGCCAGCTGCTCCACGGGATCGTTCTGCTCCGAGTACGCATTCGCGATCTCCCGGCCGCAAATGAATAACTCGAAGCGGTCCGCCAGGTCCGGCTCTCCCGCACATGACTTGGCCAGAGGACTCATCACGCGCGGATAATGCGTGACAAACGTCGGATCGATCAACGTCGGCTCGATCAGATGCTCAAACATCAGATCCATCAGATCCGCCGGACATTCGTAGGCCGATAGATCCGCCGGAATCGCTTTTCGGCGGACACAGGATTCCAGTTGAGTCCGAGATGACCCGGCGGTCACCGGCTCGCCGACGGCGCTCGTCAACGCATCCAGATAGCGCAGCCGCCGAAAGGGAGGCGTCAGATCGATCGTTCGATCCCCCTGACGAATCGCCGGAGGGGCACCGGTGGTGTCCTGCGCCACCCGCCGAAGCAGACGCTCCACAAAATCCATCACCATCGACGCGTCCGCATAGGCTTCGTAACTCTCCAGCATCGTGAACTCCGGATTGTGACGCGTCGATACACCCTCGTTACGGAAATTCCTCCCGATCTCAAATACTTTTTCGAATCCACCCACCAATAGACGTTTCAGGTAAAGTTCCGGGGCGACTCGAAGAAATAAATCAATGTCCAACGCGTTGTGATGCGTCTCAAATGGCCGCGCCGCGGCGCCGCCCGCCCGGGAGGCCATCATGGGGGTCTCCACTTCCCAGAATCCCTCGGAAACATAAAAGGCCCTCATCGACGAAATCATCCGCGACCGCATCTTGAATTGATTCCGGACGGCCGGGTTCACAAATAAATCCACGTGCCGATTCCGGTACCGCGCCTCGATGTCGGTCAGGCCATGCCACTTCTCCGGCGGCGGAAGAATCGATTTCGAAAGAATGTCCCAGCTCTCGGCGGCAACGCTGATCTCGCCCATCTTCGTCCGGAACACCTTTCCGCTGACGCCGATGTGATCCCCCAGGTCCAGCAGTTGCTTCACCCGCTCGTAACTCTCCGGGCCAAGGGTATCGAGCTTGAAATAGATTTGGATGTCACCCGTGAAATCTCGGATGGTCGCGAAACTCGCTTTACCCATCAGACGCAACAACACCACCCGCCCGGCTGCCCGGACGACGGTGCCTTCGTTGGCCGGATACGCCTCCCTGACACCCTGGGCAGCATGGGTTTTGTCATATCGAACCGGATAGGGATTGCGATCCGCGGCCAGAAGCTTCTCCCGCTTCAATAACCGCGCGCGCGCATACTCACCCTCAAATATCATGACTCCGACAAAATCACAGTTCCGGGATCAAAACAAGCAAGAATTGGAACGAGCGCGGGATCAGGTCTTATTCAACATCCGGGTGGAAAATACGGAGGGCTGGGGTTTCGCGTCGCGCGGTTTCGGCGCCTGATCCTCCCGGGCCGATCCGATCAGTCCTTTGACCTTCGCCAGAAGCGTCCGGTTGTCGAATGGCTTGGGAATGTAATCGTCCGCGCCGATCTCCCGGCCTTTCTGAATGTCCTCGGGCGAACTCTTCGCTGAAATAAAACACACTTTGATGCCCCGAAGCTTTTCGCTGCCCTTCAGGTACCGGCAGAGCTCATAGCCGTTCATCTCCGGCATCATGATGTCCAACAAAATTAAATCCGGCAATACTTCCCGCAACGCCGCCGTCATGTCCTTCGCTCGCGCAAACGTCCACACCTTGTACCGGTTGATCTCCAGCAGATCCTTCACCAGCTCCAGTACGTCCTCTTCGTCGTCCACTACAAAAATACTGTTTCCCGTCACCGGATTTCCTCTCCCCTGCCCTGTTCGGCTAATAATTTTCCAGCCCTGATCCATACGGGATCAAAGTCGTCCCCCCACGTAACGTCTGTCGTTACGGGTCGTCGGCGGCTATGGTGTTGTGGTCGCTATGAACTTGTTGTCTGCTACGCCTGCTTAAGGATCCCCACTCTTTACTTGACGTCAGGGTGTACACGGATCGAAATCGATTGTCAATCTCTCCCGCTAAAAACTTTTTCGATCAATTGCCTCACCGGATCGTAAAATCGGTCCACAACCCGCTCCTTCAAAGGAATGATCGCGTTGTCCGTGATCCGGATGTCCTCCGGACAGACTTCCGTGCAACACTTCGTGATGTTGCAGTACCCCACACCCGCCTGATCCTTGATCAGCGCCATCCGGTCACCGGCGTCCATCGGATGCATCTCCAGCGACGCCAGCCGGACAAAAAAACGCGGGCCGTAAAAAACGGCGGTCTTGCCGTGGTCCCTCAAAACGTGACAGACGTTCTGACAGAGAAAACACTCGATGCACTTCCGGAATTCCTGCACCCGATCCACGTCCTCCTGACTCCATCGCCACTCCGCGCCCGACCTCGGCTTAAACGGCGGAATCTTCCTGTTGACTTCGTAATTCCACGACACATCCACCACCAGATCCTTCACATGCGGAAACGTCCGCATCGGCCGCACTTCAATCGGGTCGGCCGGGGCGAAATCGTCCAGCCGGGTCTTGCACATCAGCCTCGGCTTGCCGTTCACTTCCGCACCGCAGGATCCGCACTTGGCGGCTTTGCAGTTCCACCGCACCGCCAGATCCGGAGCCTGCGTCGCCTGAATCTGATGAACGGCATCCAACACCACCATGCCGGGACCCACGTCCACACTGTACTCCTTCATCCCGCCCTCACCGGTCTCGCCGCGGTAGATCCGAAACACCTGTCGATCCGCCACGTTAACCCGGCACCTTCGCCATCTTCATGTTTTCTACCTCGTCGTATACCGATCTCAACGCCGCCGGCATCTCCGGCAGAGGAGTCTCCCGGATATGCATGTCCGGACCTTTTTTGCTCACGTCGATGTTGACCTTGCCCTGCCGGGAATCGGCATTTGGATAATCCAGCCGGCTGTGCCCGCCGCGGCTCTCCCTTCGGGCGAGCGCGGCCTTCGCGATCGCTTCGCTCACAAGCAATAAATTCCGCAGATCCAAAGCCAGGTGCCAGCCCGGATTGTACAGACGCGATCCCTCCACGCTCACTCGCGATGCGCGCTCCTTCAGTCGGTCAATCCGGCGGACACCCTCCTGCAAATCCGTCTCGGTACGGAATATGCCCACCATCGAACTCATGGTCTCCTGCAAATCCCTCTGTATGTCGTACGGATTCTCTCCCTTCGCTCGCTCAAACGGCACGCTCGCCTCCGCGGCCGCACGCTCGACGTCCTCGGCCGACACGATCGGCGCCGACGCCCTCTTCGCGTGATCCGCCGCTCCCATGCCGGCCCGTCTGCCAAATACCAGTAAATCCGATAACGAGTTGCCTCCAAGGCGGTTCGAACCGTGCATGCCGCCCGTGACCTCGCCGGCGGCGAAGAGGCCGGCGACGGTCGAGGCGCAACTGTCCGGATCGACTCGGACGCCACCCATGATGTAATGAGCGGTCGGACCCACTTCCATCGGCTCTTTCGTGATGTCGACATCCGCCAGCTCCAGAAATTGATGATACATGCTCGGCAGCTTCTGCTTCACTCGCTCCGCAGGCTGATAGCTGATGTCCAGAAAAACTCCCCCATGCGGCGAACCACGGCCCTCTTTGACTTCCGTGTAAATCGATCGCGCCACGTTGTCACGCGTCGACAGCTCCGGAGGACGCCGCACGTCAGGCTTCCGGCCCGACAGCACCGCATCCACCCACGCTTTCGCCTCCTGCTCGGTGTCCGCAAAATCCTTTTTCGTCGACTCCGGCAAATACTTGAACATGAACCGCTCACCCTTCGCGTTCCGCAACAGCCCACCTTCGCCCCGGACCGCCTCCGTCACCAAAAGCCCCCGAACACCCGGCGGCCATACCATACCCGTCGGATGAAATTGCACAAACTCCATGTCGATCAGACTCGCTCCCGCTTCGTACGCCATCGCGTGGCCGTCACCGGTGTACTCCCACGAATTTGACGTCACTTGATACGACTTGCCGATCCCCCCCGTCGCAAGGATCGCGGATTTCGACTTGAACACCACGTATCGGCCGCTCTCCCGCCAGTACCCGAAGGCGCCCACCACCCGGCCGGAACGGTCGGTCAACAGACGGGTGATCGTACACTCCATGTAAACATCAATGCCTTGATGGATGCCTTTGTCCTGCAACGTCCGTATCATCTCCAGACCGGTCCGGTCGCCCACGTGCGATAGCCTCTTGTGCCGGTGGCCGCCAAAGGCACGCTGTAGTATCCGGCCATCCGGCGTGCGGTCGAAAACGGCGCCCCAGCGCTCCAGCTCGTACACTCGCTCCGGAGCTTCCTTCGCATGCAACTCCGCCATCCGCCAGTTGTTCAACATCTTCCCGCCTGACATCGTGTCGTGAAAATGCACACGCCAGTCATCCTCGGCGTCCACATTCGCCAACGCCGCGGCAATCCCGCCCTCCGCCATCACGGTGTGGGCTTTCCCTAGCAGCGACTTGCACACCAGCGCCGTCTTGCAGCCCTGCGCCGAGGATTCGATCGCGGCCCGCAGACCCGCGCCGCCGGCGCCGATGACCAGAACTTCTGTCTCGTGCGTTTCATATTTGTCCATTTTAGAAAAACCTCGGATCGCTGATCACACCGGATGAAACCAGCCGAATGTACAGGTCCGTAAAACCCACCCATGCCAGACTCACCCACGCCCACAACATGTGGCGCTCGTTCAGACACGTCACTCCGCTCCACGCCGCATGGCGCGCTTTCGCGGTCGGACAGGCCGAAAAACAGTCCAGCTGACCGCCGATCAGATGCCTCAGCGAATGACAGCCGAAGGTGTACAGGGATAAAAATACAGCGTTGAGCAGCAAAACCAGACTTCCGCCACCCACGGCGTAATCCTTTGGACCTGCCTTCGTGAACGCATGGATTGCGTCGTACCAGAGAAAGGCCAGAACCAGGATGGCCAGATAGAGGAAATAGCGGTGGACGTTTTGCAGAATCAACGGAAAATCGGTCTCTCCGCAGTACTTATCCCACGGCTTGCCGACGGCCATGGAAGGCCTAGTGCCGGCAGCGACAGGGATGTCCTGCTGCCGGCCGACGGCCATGGAAGGCCTAGTGCCGGCAGCGACAGGGATGTCCTGCTGCCGG
>CAZHRJ010000035.1:0-4492 GCA_964534765.1 uncultured bacterium | reverse complement strand
CCGACGGCGCAGGCGGTCGGATTCTGAAAAAATGACCGGTAGTAGGCTTTCCGATAATAGTAACACGTCGCTCGAAATCCGCCCGGCGCCCACAAAATTAATAGCGCCGGAGATATGCCCGCGGGCAGAATACTCAGAATCGATGGAAACCAGTGATGCACCGGAGGCGAATAGACCGGGGAAAGATACGGGCCGTATTCACCATGCGCGGGATTGCCCATAACGGCCGCCCACGTCAGATACCCAAACCCGATCACCAAACCCACAACCGTTACTAATGGCTCCAGCCACCAATAATCCTTCCGCTCGGTCTCCCAGACGCCGGCCTTGGGAGGCGGTTTCACCGTTGTTACGATCGTTTGGCTCGACATGGTCGGGTTGGACTGTAACACAGCTTCACTGCCTGTCAACTTTCTGAATTCGATGAATCTTTAGAAGACCAAAATAAACGCCCATTGAAATAAAAACAGCCAATGCCGCGCCGATTCGAAGAACCGGGGGAGGCGTCTCCAACAGGCGGGCCGTCAGGAAAAAAAGCGGAATGCCGAATACCAGCGCGCTCAGTATATTCACCGCGGCCTGGGAGGCATAGTCCCTTAATCGAAACCCACGCAGCACGTCGCGCGGGCCGGAGAGCCGAATCAGCATGAAAACGTTCATCATCGTCCCAACGGTCAGACCCAACGCGATCCCGCAGGACTGGTAGGCCGGGGGAAGAATCAGAACCAACAGGATCGAAACCGCGGCATTGCTGATCACGGCTATGCCGCCGGATGTCAGCGGAACCCTGGGCGCTTTCGACGCGTAACACGCCGCGCCCAAAATCCGGCCGATACCGATAAACGGCAGGGCCGGCGCGTATACCCGCAGAATCCGCGAAACCTCCCCGGCATTCTCCATCGAAAAATTTCCGTATTGAAACAGCAGGATGATCAATGGCTCCGAAAAGGCCATGTAGGCGACCATCGAGGGGATCATCCAGAGTAGGCACAGCCCCACCGACCGGTTGAGCACCGCCCGATATTCCACATCGGTGCCCGCTTGCGCCGCCTTCGGCAACGTCACGGTGCCCACCGCGGTGCCGAACAACGCCGATGGAAACTCGATCAGCCGGTAGGCCAAATACAGCGACGTGATGGTTCCCGACGGCAAAAAGGAGGCGATGCCCTGATTCACGATGTTGTTCAGTTGATAAATCGCCAGCGTGAACGCCGCAGGCAACATCAGTCCCAGCATCTCCATTAACTCCGGCGTGCGCTCAAAGGATGGCCGCAGCCGGAATCCCGTTCCGCGAAGAGCCAGCCACACCCAACCGACCTGCAGAACGCCGCCCACCAAAACGCCGGCAACCAACCCCCAGATCCGATCCTCCGGCTTGTCGCCCAGAGCCGGCACAAGAAAAAACGCCGCGGCGATGACGGCCGCATTCTCCAGAGCCGATGCGGCCGCCGGGATGCCGAATCGGTCGCGCGTGTTCAACATGCCGCTGAATAAGGCGTAGAGCGACATCAGCAGTAAATAGGGAAAGAGCGCCGAAAGAAGTCGGCTGGATAGGTGATATATCTCTGGCGACTGCCGCAGGCCCGGAGCGAATACCGACACAAAAACAGACGACGTCAGAGCGGCAACCAGACAAAAAAGACTGACAATCGTAAAGACATAACTCACCGCCGAACCCGCAAATGCCTCCGCATCCTCTCGGCTCGATCTGTCCTTGCGCGCAAATATCGGAATGAAACTCGCCGATAACGCGCCCTCGCCCGCCAGTCGGCGGAACAGGTTCGGTATCAGAAACGCCACCAAATACGCGTCCGTGATCGGGCCCGCGCCAAAAACGGCCATGATCACGCCGTCACGGACATAACCCAGGATCCGCGAGGCCAATATCCCCAGCGACGTCGCCGATACGGCCCGCCGATGCCCGCCGCTGTCCGCGACCGTCACGGGCCGGGCCGCCACTCAAGCAGCAAGAATCCCAAAACTCCGGTTAGAACAAATAATATTCCCTGAACCGCCAGCATGTGCTTCGAATGCTTCTCCCGGCGGCTCATCATCAGGTCGCCGATGAAAAAGAAAATCACTAAAAGCGCCAGAGCCAGCTTCCAGCCCAATGTCACCAGATACCCTCGGCCGACTTGCATCCCCATGAAGATGTTCGAAAATACATTCATCATGCCGGTGGCGAATAAGATCATGATGCAGATCCCGCCGATGTTGAAATAGACACGGTCCCATCGCCGGGCATCCTCTGTCCGAATCTCAGTGGGGGATTGCCGCCATTTGTACGCGATCAGCCTCAGCAGCGCGGCGCCGAAAAAAAGAGAAAAGGCTAGAAAATGAAATGCGCCGGTGACGGTAAAGAGACCGCTAAGAATTCCGCTTGAGGTCACACTCGTCACACTCGCGCGGGTTACCGGATCACTACGGAAAAAAGCCGGCCCGGCACGTAGATTTGCTTCTCGATTCGCTTCCCGCCGATCAGTTCCCTGACTTTCGGTATCGCCAGGGCGGCCGATGCCACCGCCGGCTCGGGCGCGCCCGGATCCACTTCGATCCGGCCGCGGACCTTGCCGTTAACCTGCACCGCTATCATCACTCGCTGAACCGTCAGCGCGGACTCATCCACCGACGGCAACGGCTCGCTCTCGGCCTCACCGGACAGACCCAGACGCCGCCAGCCTTCCGCGGCCATGTGGGGGACAAAAGGAGAAAGAAGCGACAGGATATGACCCAGACTCGCGCGGCGCTGAGATTCAGATACCGCCGAGTCTTCCAGAACATTCAAAAATTCCATGCAGGACGCAATCGCCGTGTTGAATTGATACCGGCCTGAAACGTCCGACCGGAACTTCTTGATCGTCTGCTGAAGCTTGACATGTACCGCGGCGTCTTCAGGACGCCGGGCCGCACTGTCGACCGGTGCTCGCGCGATCGATCCCTTGGCCGCATCGCCACCGACGGCCATGGAAGGCCCAGTGCCGGCAGCGACAGGGATGTCCTGCTGCCGGCCGACGGCCAGGGAAGGCCCAGTGCCGGCAGCGACAGGGATGTCCTGCTGCCGGCCGACGGCCTCATCGATCTGCCGCCAGAGCCGCTTTAAAAAACGGTAACAGCCCTGAACGCCCGACTCGCTCCACTCCAGATCTTTTTCGGGCGGCGCCGCAAACAGGATGAATAGTCGAATCGTGTCCGCGCCGTATTTGCCGATCATATCGTCCGGATCAACCACGTTTTTTTTGGATTTGCTCATTTTTTCCACCCGGCCCACGCTCGACGGTTTGCCGCATTTCGCGCACGTCGCCGATTCTCCTGCCGTCACTTCCTCCGGATAGAGATACCCGTGCTCCGAACAGGAATGCGTCTCCTTGCATACCATCCCCTGGGTCAACAGCCTCGTGAACGGCTCGCCGCTCGTCACCAGTCCCAAATCTCTCATGACCTTGTGGAAAAACCTCGCGTACAGCAAATGCATGCACGCGTGCTCGATCCCGCCGATGTACTGGTCCACCGGTAACCACGCGTCCGCGTTCGAACGGTCAAACGGCGCGGAGGCGTTGTGCGGATCGGTGTACCGGGCGAAATACCATGACGAATCCACGAACGTGTCCATCGTGTCGGTCTCCCGGCGCGAGGGCTTTCCACACTGCGGACAATCCACGGTCACAAATGACGACACCTTGTTCAGCGGATTGCCGCCGCGCGCGGAAAAAACGACGTCCTCGGGAAGCAACACGGGCAGATCTTTTTCCGGTACCGGAACCACTCCGCAACCGTCGCAGTAAATTACCGGGATCGGATTGCCCCAATACCGCTGACGCGATATGCCCCAGTCCCGGAGCCGATAGGTCACGGTCGGCCCGCCCTGACCGCGGTCCTTCAGCCACTGCGCCATCTTTTCCTTCGCTTCCTGGTTCGCCACGCCGTCAAAGGGGCCCGATTGGACCATAAATCCGTCGCCGGTGTAGGCGCCGGACATCCCCGAGGCGCTGGGCGGCTGACCATCGGGAACGATGACCACCCGCAGCGGCAATTGATATTTTTTGGCGAATTCAAAATCCCTCTGATCGTGCGTCGGCACCGCCATCACCGCGCCGGTTCCATAATCCATGACGACGTAGTTCGCAACAAAAATCGGGATCGACTCGCCTGTCGCGGGGTTCCGGCACTTCGAACCCGTGTCCACGCCGACCTTTTCCGCTCCCTCGTCCGTCCGGCGGGCCTTGGTGGTCCTCAACATCTGCTCGATGAGCCGGCGGCCCTCCGGCGCACACCGGCCTTGATCGCACAATCTCCCAACCATCGGATGTTCCGGGGCAATCACCATGTAGGTCGCGCCATAAAGCGTGTCTACACGCGTCGTAAAGACGGTCAACGACTCCGCCTCGCCTATCACGGGAAATAGAATGTGCGCGCCGACCGACCGGCCAATCCAGTTCCTCTGCATCTGAACTGTCTCTTATACACATCTCCGAGCCCACGAGACTAGGCATGA
>CAZHRJ010000034.1:0-24683 GCA_964534765.1 uncultured bacterium | reverse complement strand
CACCGAGAAGGACGGGAAATATATTTTCCGTCTTGAGCGCGGCGCGCCCGCTGGGTAGTCGGATTTTTCGTCCTGCCCTGCGATTCGGCCTGGCGGGACTGCTGGCGGCGTCCGCGGTTGCCTGTTCCAGCGTCGGTATTGGCGGCTCGGAGGAAATTTTTATTCTGTCGACCGCCGCGGGAATCGAGGTCGGCGCGCCTGTAAGGCAGGGGCCGCAATCGGTCGGCCAAGTGACCGGTCTTCAGGCGTCGCGCAATGCCGTCGAGGCGACCGTCCGGTTTGACGCCGGATATCGGCTATCGCATTCCGCCCAGGTCGAGCTGGTTTTGGATGAATCCGGGAACCGATTTTTGCGTATTCTGGAAAACGTCTCAAGCCCCGTCCCGCGTCGCGCCGGTGAAAAAATCCTTGTGCTGGTGCCGGCGTCTCCTCTGGAGGATCAATTGTGGTTTTCGCGGTGATCCCCCTCCTCATCGGTATCCAACTTTTGTCCGCGGCGCCCGCCGAACCGGCGTTTGCCGCCCCGCCGGCCACCGCCGGCCGATCCATGTCGCGGCTGGTTCGACAGTTGATTCTCGCGCCGGATTCTCCAGTCCTGCATTACGAGCTGGGAATGGCCTACCATCAGCAGCGGATTTTCCCCCAGGCCGAAAAAGCGTTTCTGGCGGCCCGGAAAATTTTGCGGCATCATCCCAGACCCGGCATCGCGGAGTCTGTCATCGTCAAGGCGTATCTTCAAACGGTCGCGGCTCAACGATCCCTGGCCGCGGATCTGCCGCTCCTCAAGGAACTGCGTCGCTTGGCGCCGAGCGACATGGAGGCCGCGGGGTGGATGGCGCAACTGCATCTGGATCGGGGTGAACTGTCCGAAGCCCAGTCGCTGATCAAATCGTTTCCGCATCTTAAGCAAAACGCGGACATTCTCGCCAAATGGGTCCGTGCCAAGGGCGGCGTCGCCGGAGGCGCGCCGTCTGTGGAAGAGCGATTCGCGGATCTGGTGACCCTGATGGATGTCGGCAGCGCGGCGCACCGGCAGAGCGCCGCGCGGGAGATCATCCGGCTGGCATCGCCCGAGGATCCATCAGATCTGCCGGTCACGCTGGGCCGGCCGGTGGACCGGGCGTTTGACCTGCTGACGCGGAGCGATCTGGATCAGGACCCGGTGGCGGGCCTGAACTTTTATCGGGAGTATCTGGTTTACGCGAGGCGCGTGAAGGGCCCGAAGGCGGTCAAATCGCTCCTGCTGGACATGCGAAAGAAGTTTCCCGCTGTCCGCTTGGACGCGCCGTTGACTTACGAATACGCGAAAATTCTGGCGTCAGAAGGCCAGACGCAGGAATCGTATTCGGCCCTGCAGGACGCCATCGGCCATGGCCTGGATGATCCGGCGGCTCAGGTTCTTTACGCCGAACTGCTGGATCGCCGTGGGAAACCTCTGGAGGCCCTGCGCGTTTCGGTGGACGCATTTGGAGCCAATCTTCCTTCAGCCGATCGGGTGGTTCTCATGGAGCAGATCGAGACGCGTCTGCGCCGGCTGGGCCGGTCGGATCTGTCCACGCGCGCCGCCGACACGCTGTTTGCGGCGCTCATGAAATGGATGCCGCAGTCGCCGGCGGTGAGGCGCGCGTTTCTGGATCGGATCGAGGTCGATCCCGGGACGGCCACCGCGGATGATTTGTCGTTTGCCGCCCGGTCCGCCATGTCGGAAAACCGCTGGCCGGACGCCGAAATTCTTTTTCAGATGCTGAGGAAGAGGCGCGCTCTGTCGGAGGAGGAGACCAGGCTTCTGGATATGGCGGAGTCGAGGCAGAGGCGGTCGGGCGCGGAGGCTGCATTTGCGTCGGGCCGGTTTTCGGAAGCGCTGAGGATGTATGAGGATCTTCCCGATTCCGCCTCGTCGCCGAATCTGCTGCGCCGCGCGGCGTGCCTGGCCCGATCTAATCGATCGCCGGACGCGATTCGACTTCTCGAGCAGGAACAGATGGGCCTGGCTTTTCAGATCCAGCGTGCGGCGCTTCTGGCCACTCTCTACGAGCAGACCCGCCAGCCCCGGAAGGCGGAACTGGTTTACCGGCAGATTGCATCGTCCGACTCCAGCGCGGTGGCGGCGGATGCGGCCCGCAAGATGTCGGATCTATTGGCCCGGCAGGATCGCTGGGTGGAGGCGTTTGGGGAGATGGACAGGGACGCGTCTGAACCCGGAAAGACCGCGCAGGACCGGATGGCGTGGATATCGGACAGGCTGAGGCGCGGCGATATGAGCGAGCCGGAAAAAATGGGGAGGGTGCTCTACGCGCTCACACGGGACACACCCGCCGCGTATCTGTTGCTCGGTCAGTTCGAATTCGCCATGGGAAACCGCGGCGCCGCGCAGTCCGCCTACCTCACCGCCCTGCGGGTTACTCCGACCGGCGAGGCCGCGGCGCTGGGCCTGGCGGCGCTGTTCATGTCCGTCCGGCAGGCGTCTTTGGCGATCGACGTGCTCCTCCCCCTGGAACCGAAATCCAAACTAGTCTGCCGGACGATCGCGTTGGCCTACGCGGATCAGGATCAATGGGAGATGGCCGCCGGTTGGATGGAACGGGGGGAGGAAAGCGAAGAGGATCGGATGAAGACCGCATGGTACTGGTTTCGAGCCGGCCAGATAAACGAAGCGTCGAGATATGCGCCGAGCGGAGGACTATTTCAGGCCATTCTGGCGGCGGAATCGGGTAGATTTGACATCTCACTGGAAAAACAGGACGCCGAATTGCTCCGGCGGATCATCGGCGAAAAACCTGAGAGCCCCTCGCCCCTGTCGGATGGATGGACGCGGGACGTTTTGAATTCCGCGCGCCGCCGGGCCGAATCGGGAGATGCGGAATCGGCGATTGGGCTGTGCGATTACGTGATCAACCGGACGCAGTCAGCGGAAGCCTATTACTTGAAAGGTGTCCTGCACTTGCGGCTGGGTCTCTATGAGATTGGCAAAGCGGCGCTGGATCGCGCGCGGCAGTCGCCCGATTGGCGGATCCCCGCCAATTTGCGTCTGGGACAACTCGAACTGATCATCAGCCGGCCGGCGGAGGCGCTCGGCTATCTGGATCAGGCGGGCCCCGGATCGGATCCGGCTGAACTCATCATGGCCTGGGGCATGTCGCTGGGCTTGTCAAAATCTCCCGACCAGGGAGAACATATTCTTCGTCAGGTATCCAAAAAGAGCGCCCGCGGGAAATTTTTTCTGGGCCGTCTTCTGGAACTGCGCGGGAAGACCAAGGAAGCAACGGATGTTTATAGGAATCTCATCCGGGAGAGCGGCGAGTTCATTCCTGCCCGGTACCGGCTGGGTCTGCTCCTTCTGGCTTCCGGCGACCGCCGTGGTGCGGAACTGTCATTTTCGACGATTGTCGAGGACGCCGAGGCCCCCGTCGCCTATGTCCGTCTGGCCGAGCGCGACCTTCGGTCCCTTCGGCGCCATCCGCAGGACTAGCCGGAGGACTAGCCGGAGGACTAGTGTCGCCGGATCAGGGAATGTGTGAGGATGCGGTCAATCAGTCCGTCAAATCCCCAGCCGGCAATGTTGGCCATCTTGGCCATGCCGGCGATGGGGGACAGATCGGGATTGGGATTGACTTCCAGAATGTATATCTGGCCCTTGGCGTCCATCCGGATGTCAACTCGCGCGTAGCCGCTCACGTTGAGCGCGCGCAGGGCTGCCAGACCAACCCGGTACATTCGCTGGGCGATCGCGTCGGACACGGGCGCCGGACAGAGGGTTGCCGTGCCTTTGAACTGGAACGACGAGTATTTCCATTTAGCCTCGTATCCCACAATCCCCGGTGACCGCGCCGGAAGGCCGGAAAAATCGATCTCGGCCAGGGGCATGACCTGCTCGCCGACCACACCCACATTGAATTCCCGGCCGGCGATGTAAGTCTCAATCAGAATTGGCTGCGAAAAAAGTCGGTGAAGTCTCTGAACCCGCCGTCTGAGTTTGATCGGATCGGAAGTGACCGCGTCCGACGTGATGCCGATGCTTCCGTCTTCAAGAGTCGGCTTTGAGATCCAGGGCGGCATCGGCAGGGTTTCAGGGAGCCGTCCGTCAAAAGAGGTGGCATGCTGCGGGGTCAGCACTCCGTGCTCCCGAAGAATGGATTTGGCTTTTAGTTTATCTCGACAGAATATCAGCGCCTCCGCGCCGACGGACGTGTGGGGACACTTGAGCAGATCCAATAGAGACGCCAGATGCGCCTCACCGATCGTATCGCCGAAAGCCGTCTCGGCCAGATGGAAAACCAGATCGGGCCGCCAGTTTTGTATTTTTTGAATCAGATCGGTCACCCCGGCCCCCACAGAAATCCTGCGGCTGCGGTGTCCAAGCTTCACGAGGGATTCCTCGATGGGCAAAATCGCTTCCCAGACGCCGACATGCGCTTCCGCACCCACGCGGTCCTTGAGGGAGTCGGTGTCGTCGTGGAGTATCACCACGTCCCTGGTCGACCGGCGAATCCTGGGGGCCGATCGGGAAACGCGCGCTTCGCCGCGCCGTGCGCGAATGCCTGGCATGGGACTCAGTGCGCGGCGGCGCGCTGGAGCGCGGAGTCGGAGGTCAGTCCGAGCCGCGTTTGCGCCGCCGTCAGAATTTTTCCGATCAGGTCGACATAGGTTACGCCGGCGAGCCGGCAGAGGATGGGCAGATCACCCGTGGTGGGCGACAGACCCGGCAGGGGATTGGCCTCGATGAAAAAAGGAACACCGGTTTCCGAGAGACGCAGATCGATGCGCGATACGTCCCGACATTCCAGCGCCCGGTACACGGCCAGGGCCGTCTCCTCGATCCGCTTGATCTGCGGCCGGGGCGCCGGCGGCGGAGAGATATACTCCACCCGATTGACAAAATCGCGTTTGATTTCCAGACTGTATACAAAATCAGGATCCTTCCCGCCCTTCGGCACGACTTCCAAAATTCCCGCGACCTGGGCCGTGTCGGTCATTCCGGTTTCGCCCGAAAGATCGTTCCCGATGATTCCGACCGTCAGTTCCCGCCCGCGGATGAATTGTTCCACCAGGACCGGCCGGCCGTACGTTTCCAGCAGCCACCGCACCCGCTCTTCGGCCTCCAGAATCCGCCGAGCGATCGAGTCGTTCCGGATTCCCTTGGACGAACCCTCGTCCACCGGCTTCACAAACAGCGGCGGCGCCGGAAATTTTATCCGGCCGATCTCCTCGGCGCGGCGGATCACGACGAACTCCGGCGTGTCGATCCCCGCCTCTCTCACCAGGCGCTTGGCTACCGCCTTGTCCAGCGTTGCGGCGAGCGTGAGTGGATCGGAATGGGTGTAGGGAATACTGAGAAACTCGCAAATCGCGGGGATGTGCGACTCCCGGCACCTGCCACCCTGGCCCTCCGCGATATTCCAGACCAGATCCGGCGGAAAAAAACGGACGCGGTCGAGGAAATCGATGCCGCCGCCCAGAAAGACCGTCTGATGGCCGTGGCTGCGGATGGCCGCCGCGACAGCCTCCACCGTCTCCCTCGTGTCGAACTCCTCGTAGTAATCATCGGGCAACCGCGCGCCGGTCGGGCCTCCGGGGTTTTGAGGTTTGAGATCAAAGGCGATTCCGATTTTCATCAGGAGATTCCCGCCGTAGACCGCCGATCAGAAGTCAATTGGCCGCGGTGACGCTCGCGGTCGAGCCAACTCCCACATCCGGCTGACGGCTCTGCCGCCGGGCGTAGCGGAGCAGATGCTCCGGTATGAGACTGGGCTGATCGCCCGCCAGAAGCCTCGCGACCCCCTCGGACGACCGCCGCTCGCGCCTCCGGCGGATCCGCCTAAGCGGCCTGGGCGGTTCCTCCACAGCGACCATCATGCCCTCGTAATTTCTCAATACCCATCGTTCCTCGGAAATCGAGACAATGTAGTTCGGCATCACCGGAATTTTGCCGCCTCCACCCGGCGCGTCGACCACGTATGTTGGAACGGCCAGGCCCGAAGTGTGCCCGCGCAAGAATTCCATGATCTCAATGCCCTTGGAGATGCTCGTCCGAAAATACTCGGCGCCCTTGATCTGGTCACAGTGAAATATGTAGTAGGGCCGGATCTTGGCCGATGTGAGCTGGTGGACCAGCTCGAGCATCACGAACGGGTCGTCGTTGACCCCGCGCATGAGGACCGTGTGGTTGTTCAGCTGGACTCCCGCGCGCAAAAGCCTCATGGCGGCCTGGGCCGCGGCCGGGGTGACTTCCCGCGGATGGTTAAAATGCGTCTGGACCCATACTTTTTTGCCCCGCTCCAGTATGTCCACGAGTTCCGGCGTGATTTTCTGCGGCAACGTGGTCGGCACGCGAGTGCCGAGCCGGACCATCTGGACGTGTGGGATGTCTTTCAACCGCTGGAGGAGGTAGTCGAGTTTGACCGGCGATAGCATGAGCGGATCACCGCCGGAACAAATGACGTCCCGGACTTCATCATGCCTCTGAACATAGTCGATCATGACATCCAGCTCCGCCCGGCTCTTCTGAAAATCCCCGTCGATCCACTCGCGCTTGCGGGTGCAGAAGCGGCAGTACATCGAGCAGACGTTGGTGGTGTACATGAGGACCCGGTTCGGATACCGGTGGGTGAGACCCGGCACGGGCGAATCGTCTTTTTCATCGAGCGAATCCGGCTCCCCGTAGGACGTCACGTCCAGCTCCTTGCCGGACGGCACCGACTGAAGCCGGATCGGATCGTTCGGATTGTTCGGGTCGATGAGCGACATCCAGTATGGTGCGATCATGAAATGGTAGGTGTCGGTAACATTTTTTAAACGAAGTTCTTCCTGAGGCGTGAGCGGCAGGAATTGTTTCAGCTGGTCAATGGATTTGACGGCGTTCCGGAGCTGCCATTTATAGTCGTTCCAATCCCTGTCGGGCGTGTCTTTCCACATGGATTTGGCTTTCCATGGGCACGTGTGACTAGATACCTCGGACGTCGAGTCTTGAATTTGGGTGATCTGTTCGCCTTTCAGCGGATCCGGCGGCGCCTCCCCCCCGTTTTTACCCTGAGCGCTCTGGATCGATTCCATCTGGTGGCAACCACATCCTTTCTGTATCAATGAAATCAGCCTCGCGAGGCGAGGCTGGGGCACAGTGACAATCCCCCCTCACGCGTTGTCTTATCAGCGTGGAAACATTTGTCAATACTTTTTAATCAAAAATCCGAAAAAAAGTTTCAGCCGAATATCAGGTCAACACGCGATCCGGAATCAGAAAATCGCGAACGTACTCGCTCACGGCGCGATTCAGCGGCGTCACCGGGGCGTCATACCCTGCGGCCCGGAGGCGCCGCATGTCGGCCAGAGTGTGGTACTGGTACTTGTCCCGGATTTCGGCGGGCATGTCGATAAAGTCGAAGGCGACCGGCACATTCAGCGCGTGGAAAACGGGCGTGACGAGCTGCTTCCAGGTGTGTGTGAGGCCGGAACCGATATTGAAAATGCCGTTGACCTTCGGGCGGTCGAGAAAAAAAAGCGTCATGTCGACGGCGTCTTTGACATAGAGGAAGTCCCGGACCTGTTCCCCGTCCGCGTAGAGGGGATTGCAGGACTTGAACAACCGGACCGTGCCGGTCCTCCGGATCTGATCATAGGCTTTCACGACGACGCTCTTCATGTCGCCTTTGTGATATTCATTCGGCCCGAACACATTAAAATATTTCAGCCCCACAATCCGGTCCAGAATTCCCCTGGATTTCGCCCAGAGATCGAATCGGTGTTTGGACTCGCCGTATAGATTGAGAGGCCGCAACTGCTGGAGCGACTCGATGTCGTCCGCGTAAGCGTTGGAACCGTCGCCGTAGGTGGCGGCGCTGGAAGCGTAGATGAACCGGACGCCGCTGTGGATGGCGAACTCGGCGAGGACGCGGGTGTAGTCGGTATTATTACGACGAAGAAGATCGGCGTCGGTTTCAGTGGTGCTGGAAATGGCGCCGAGATGAAGAATCGCCCGGACGCCGCGATCGAAGCGGCCGGCCGTCACGGCCGCGAGAAATTCGTCCGCGTCCATGTAGTTGGCAAAGGATAGCGGCTCAATGTTCCGGCGCTTGGCGTCTTTGGATTCGTCTGATGCAAGCCGGTCAACAATCAAAACGTCCCGGACTCCGGCCTGGTTCAGCCGCCAGACCAGGGCGCTTCCGATGAACCCGGCGCCGCCGGTGACGATGATCATCCGGAAATCAGATTGACTGTGGAGTCGTGGTCGCTGACGAGGGCCGTCTATTCCCTGAACCGGAGGAAAATGCACATGTCCGGCTTGTTCTTTTTGTAGATGTGCCGGAATGAATGCAGCACGCTCGGATCATAGGAGTAGACCATCGTGTAAATCAGGTCGTCCCCCTCCTTGCGGCATCTGACGGCCTCGGTCGGATATTTGAATGTCGGCTGATAAATTTCCGGAATTTTTTTGTTGATCAGCCGGATGGCCGAAATGAACCCCCGCTTGCCCGGCACATGAACTTTCTCCAGTTCCTCCACATAGTAGGACCGGTTCTGGCCGGGATAGGCCGTTGAGGATATTTCGACATCTTTATGCCGGATCGCCGCGAGATCCTCGAAGACTTCGTCCATGAACTGGTGGCGCTCGTCCAGCTCCTCCGCCGAAATCGGCTCGTCGCCCTCCTCCAGCAAGTCCTCATCAGGTTTCTTATCCTCCGCCATCTGAGACCCTTTCACGATCTGAATTAGCATGCGTGTTCGCGCGTTACCGTCCCCGCCTTTTCATGGGATGCGCCCCGATCCGCTCTGCTATCGCCCGCATGTTCAATAAATGTTGCTGGTCCGAATTGTTCCCGTGTAATCGACAAACACTGTTTTGAGTTCAGTGAAAAACTCAATGCCCTCCTTGGCCATCTCCCGGTTGCCGCAACCGCTTTCCTTGATCCCTCCGAACGGCATTTGCGCCTCGCCGCCGATGGTCGGGGAATTGATGTGGACCATTCCGGCCTCGATCGCCTCGACGTACCGCAACGCCTTGTTGAGGTCCCGGGTGTAGATGGAACTGGAGAGGCCAAAGACAACGCCGTTTGAGGCGCGCACCGCCTCGTCGAAATCTTTCACCCGCGTCACGGCCAGAACCGGCCCGAAGACTTCCTCCTTGAAAAGCGTGTCGGTCGTCTTCACCTGATCAAATACCGTCGGCTCCACAAAATATCCCTTGTCCAGACCGTCCTTGAGAATGCGGTTGCCGCCCAGCAGGAGTTTGTTGCCCTCGGATTTGGCCTTGGCGATGTATTCGAGGACCGTGTCGAGCTGGGAATGGTCAATAAGGGGGCTCATGGTGCTGGCCGGATCAAGCCCGGGCCCGGCTTTTATTTTTTTGACTTCCGGAAGCAGCTTGTCGAGGAATTTGTCCGCGATGGAATCTTCCAGGATAAGCCGGCTGGTGGCGGTGCAGCGTTGGCCGGCGTTGCCGAATGCGCCGCGGATGACGCCGCCCACGGCTGCGTCCAGATCGGCGTCGGCGAGAATGACACACGGGTTTTTCCCGCCCATTTCGCAAGTGACTTTTTTGTTCAAAATTCCGCACATCTCCTCGACTTTTCGGCCGACGCCGGTGGACCCGGTGAAGGAAATGACGCGGACGGCCTGATGGGTGATGAGTTCGTTGCCGACGGTCGAGCCGGGGCCGACGATAAAATTCAGGACGCCTTTGGGCAATCCAGCCTCATCGAAACACCGGACAAGTTCCGCCGCGAGCCACGGAGTGAAGCTGGCTGGTTTAAAGACGACGGTGTTGCCGGCGACCAGAGCCGGCGCGATTTTCCAGCAGGGGATGGCCCAGGGGAAATTCCATGGGGTGACGACCGCCGCCACGCCGATGGGCTGGCGGAGGGTGAAGAGAAAATTCTGCGCCAGTTCGGATGGAGCGGATTCGCCGTAGAATCGGAATCCTTCCCCGGCATAAAATTCAAGGAGATTATTGCCTTTGGTGATTTCGCCCCTGGCGTCAGAGAGGACCTTGCCGCCCTCGATCGCCATGATCCGGGCCAGTTCTTCCTTGCGCGCCTCGGCGATCTGAAAGGCCTTGAGAACGAACCGCGCGCGCGCCATCGGCGGGGTGGCCTTCCAACCCGCGAATGCCTTGCGCGCCGCCTCGATCGCCGACTTGGCGTCCCGTACCGTTGAAGCCGGGGCCTTGGCGATGATGTGACCGTTTGAGGGATTCTCGACGTCGATGGTGTCATTGTATTCCGCCGGCTGCCATCTGCCATCTATAAAATTCTGGACGATGGTCATGAGCCCCTTGGATTCCGGTCGCGCCCCCGCCGGTTTCGAATTAGACTTTCGGGCAGGTTGCGTCCCCGCCTTGTGTTTTTTCGTCATGGTCGCCACGGTAACCTCTCCTTTGCGGTCGATGGATGCCCAGCGCAACAGAGTGGGAGTAAAGCACAGCTCGATAAGTTCGTCAACAGGTACGGGCTTGTCAAATGGGATGGAGTGACATAGACTTTAATGAGTCAGTTTGGGGACGTGGTGCAGCTGGCTAGCACATCGGCCTGTCAAGCCGAAGGTCGCGGGTTCGAGCCCCGTCGTCCCCGTTGTGCCAACCCGGTCAAATCTTCAGCAGTCATAGTAGAGATGGAACTCCGCCGGATGCGGCCGGAGCCGCACGAAATCGGCCTCTTTTTTCCGCTTGTGACTGATCCACATTTCCAACAGATCCTCCGTGAATACGCCGCCCTTCAATAGAAATGCGCTGTCCTTTTCAAGGTGCGTCAGGGCCTCCTCGATCGAGCCGGGGACCTGTGGGATCCGGGCGAGTTCACCGCCATGCATTTCAAAAATGTCCCGGTCGACCGGTTTGCCCGGATCGATCCGGTTTTGGACGCCATCGATGCCGGCCATCAGAAGCGCCGCGAACGCCAGATACGGATTGCAGGACGGGTCCGGCGGCCGATATTCGATTCGCTTGGTTCTCGCCTCCACTTTCGGATCACTCACGGTATAGGTCGGTATCCGGACGGCTGCGGAGCGGTTTCGTTTGGAATAGGCCAGGTTGACCGGCGCCTCATATCCCGGCACCAGCCGCTTGTAGGAATTCGTCGTCGGGCTGCAGATCGCGCAGAGCGCCGGCGCGTGCTTCAGAAGTCCGCCGACATACCAGAGGGCCAGTTTGGAGAGACCGGCGTATCCCTTGGCGTCATAGAACAGATTGGTCGATCCTTTCCAGAGACTCTGATGAGTATGCATGCCGTTGCCGTTGTCACCGAATATGGGTTTGGGCATGAAGGTGACTGTTTTGTTTTTGGCGCGCGCGATGTTTTTGATCATGTACTTGTACGCTATCAGCTGATCACCTGCGGCGATGAGAGCCCGAGCGCCGACGCCGATTTCTCCCTGGCCGGCTGTGGCGACTTCATGATGATGGAGAAAACAGTCGATCCCGATCGACCGGCATTTGAGGAGGACCTCGGACCGGAAATCCATGAGCGTGTCGGTCGGCGGGCAGGGGAAGTAGCCTTCCTTGTACCGCGGCTTGTAGCCGAGATTGGGAGATTCGTCGCGTCCGCTGTTCCAGATTCCCTCGACGGAATCGATTTCGTAGAAACAGGAGTTTTGATTGTTTTCGAATCGGACGCTGTCAAAAACAAAAAATTCGGCCTCCGGACCCCAGAGAGTCGAACCGGCGATGCCGCTTTTAATCAAATGGTCCTCCGCTTTCTGGCCGACATGGCGGGGATCGCGGGAGTAGAATTTTCGTGTCAGTGGGTCGGAGATATTGCAAATGAGAACAAGGGTTGGTACCTGAAGGAGCGGATCGATGAAGGCGGTGTCGGGGTCCGGCATAAGAAGCATGTCGGATTCGTGGATGGCCTGGAACCCGCGGATGGACGATCCATCGAATCCAACGCCGCTGGCGAACGTGCCATCATCGAGCTGGTCGATGTGAAGGGTGTAATGTTGCCAGGTTCCAAGCAAATCGGTGAACCGGAAATCGACCACTTTCGCGCCGTGCTTCTTTGCCAGCGCCGCCACCGCCTTGGTGTTCTTTTTTGTGTTCAACATAACGCCTCCTTAAGGGTCACTCAAATCCTAATTGCCGGCGCATGGCCGGCATAAAGCCTGCCTTTTACATCATTCCCGACATCAATTCAACACCGATGCCAGGTCGTCAGACATCTCTGTATGTTCTGACGTTGTTCCGGCCCGATTCTTTCGCCATATAAAGAGCCCGGTCGGCGATGTCGATAAGGGGCCGCTTGTCCCCGGCGGCTTCCGGGAAAGTCGCGATACCGATGGAGATTGTGCATCGAATGGAAGTGCCGTCAAAGTCAAAGCTGAGTTCCTCCACGGCCCTGCGGAGCCGTTCGGCGAATATTTTTCCGCCCTCGATCGGCGTGTCCGGCAAAAGGACGGCGAATTCCTCCCCGCCATATCGGCACGGGACATCGATCTTGCCGCGTATCGATTTTTTGATGGCGCCGGCGACTGCCCGAAGAACGATATCGCCCTGGGGATGGCCGAATCGGTCGTTGACGTTTTTGAAATGATCGATGTCGGCCATGATGAGCGTGAAGGCCCGACCCAGCCGATGGCTGCGGTCGATGAGGCGCGAGATTTCCTGCTGGAAATACCGGTGATTGTAGAGGCCGGTCATGGCATCCGTGACGGCGCGGAATTGGAATTCGAGTTTGGACAGGGTGGTTTCGAGCTGATCGGCGACACCGCTCATGAGCCGCTCGTCGATCTCGCCGATCGTCGCCGCAGACTCCGCCGCCAACCATATGCCGCCGGTGACTTCCCCCTCCGAAAAAAATGGAAAACACAGCCGGCCCGGCTCACGCAGGGGCACCGGTCTCTGGTCGACCTCCCGCCGGCCGGCGGATCTGAGCTGACGAAGATAAAACAGCGCGGTTTCGTCCGGGCCCCCGGCGACGAGTTCCTGTCCGTCGAGTCCGTGAAAGACCATGGCGCCGGTTTTTCCAGCGACGCTCCGGGTGATTCTCGCGATGACGGACTCGAGTACTTCCTGAGGACCGCCCTCTTCGTTGAGAATGGCGGATATTTCCTGAAGGGTCATCAAATTGACGGTCATGTGGTTGAACATGGCCGCCAGGACTCCGGTCTCGTCCCGGCCTTCGACCTCGATTCTGTGCGAAAACTCTCCCCCGGCGATTTTCAAAATGCCCCGAGTCAGGCTGCGGAGGGGTTTGAGGACGGTATCGGAGATGACGAAGGCGAGCAGGAGAGCGGCGGCGACGGCGATGATCATGATGGCGATCATGCTGTCGCGTGTGAGTTTGAGGCGGTCGTACATGAACTCGAGGGACATGCCGACCCGTACCGTACCGAGAAGTTTTTGGACGCCGCGGATCTGAACGGGCTCAAAGAAAATATACTGCTCAACCCCGCCCATCTGGACGACCCGGTTGGAATAGATTTCTTTCGTTCCGTCAATCCAGGATTCCTCACCCACGACGGCGACGACCTCGCTGCGCGGGGTCGCCAGGTCGGTGACGGTGATGAGCCGTATCCGGTCATCCTTTTTGGCGATGCTGCTGATCATTTCGCGAATTTCAAAATACTGGCTCAACGCCAGCGGCTTGGCGATGTTGTCGGAAATGCTCGACGCGATAAAGATCCCGGTCGATTCGACATTGCGCTTGATGACCTCCTCCTGCTGCCAGACCGCGAACTGCCCGACGCCGGCGGTGATACCGATGGCGACGAGCATCATGGAGAGGAAAATTTTCCAGCGGATGGAGAGGCTGAGGATGAAGTCATGGGCTCTACGGAAGAACGGCATGGGGACTCTCTTTTCCTCGAACCGCCGCGGCGAGTTTGACGATTTCCCGGATCGGCCCGTATTCGGCTGCGGAAGCCCGGACAAATCCGTCCACCTGCAAATTTTTCAAAAGTTCCGGGCGGCCCTCAAGATCCAGAAAGAGCCGCTGAAACCGTTCCGCGTCCGGCCCGCGCAGCCGGCCGCCGACGACCGCGGCGATGGGCTCATAGGGGACCGGATCGGACCGGGTGAGGACGTTCAGCTCCACCAGGCGGTCTTTTTCCCGCCCCTTCAAAAACACGGCCGGCGCTCCCTCAAAGACCGCGCCGGCGTCGTATTTGCCGAACAGGACCGATAGGACGACGTTACCGTACTGATTGACAAAGTAACGGCGCTGAAAAAGCGGATCCTCGACCGAGATGCCCGATTTGATGAGATGGGCGACCGCCAGCAGATGCCCCGCGGTCGACTCGGTGTCGACACAGGCGAGGCGCCTCCCGGCCAGCTCGCCGATGGTGTCAATGCCTGAATCTTTCCGAACGATGATTTCCGCCGCGTAGTCGCTTCGGCCTCGCCGCCGAGGTTTGACGATCGGCACCAGTTCGTAGTGTCCGCCGGATTCACTCTGGAGAGCCGATTCGGCCTCAAGATAGGCCAGGGGTCCAAGCCACGCCAGTTCCAGCGAACCTTCCCGGATGGCCTGAACCATGGCGCCGTAGTTGGCGAACAAAACCAAGTCGACTTTTTTTTGAATCGATCCGGACAAATACTCCAGCAATCCCTGGTGATCCCGATACATGTCTCCATAGGCTCCATAAGGCACACGTCCGAATCGAATGGACTGGATGGAATTTGGCATTGACTCGTCTCCGGACACGATCGGCCCGGCGGCTGCGGTATCTTTCGAAGCAAACACACGTTGTGGATGGTCGGCCGGAGTGCCGCCGCCGGGCGGGGAGCCGCCGCAGGCCGAGAGCCAGCCGAAGAGACAAAAGAGTGCGAGACCGCGCGCCGGCGCGGGAATTATCGCCGGCGGAAAGAATGAACGACGGGTTTTGGGAGTTTCTTGATGTATTCGGCGTTGAAATCTTCGGCAAATTCCCGGATCCACTTGCTAGCGGCTTCGTTCCGGGAAATCTGTCTCGCGTACCGGGTGGCCAGTTTTTCCCGATAGGACCCGATTTCCTTCACCTGATTGCGCATGTAAGACTGAAATTCCTGTTTGGTCACCGAGTTCCCCCCCTGAGCTGAGATCATCCGGCCCTGACCGGTTTGTCCCTCTGTTCATCGTTTCGGTGATTTTCGCGGAAAACTTTAGGCAAGTCCCTCTCAATCCGGCCGGCTTTCAGGCACGCGCGGCGCGGACCATCTCAAGGTTTCGCCGGGCAAGGATGTGGTAGGGATGCTGTTCCAGTACCGCCAGCAGTTCCTGCTCGGCTTCCGCCCGAAGATCGGCATAGAACAGGGCGCCCGCGAGATTGATTCGCAATTCGGCCTGCGAGTCGGTCGACCGGATGGCTTTGCCGATTCTAGCGGCCAGTTCGTAGTCCTTCTTTCTGAGAGCGTCTCCGAACGCCGCGGGCGTCAGAGGCGGCTCATCCGGGGCTGCCGCGTCGGGCCGGATCGTGACCGGCAACGCCTCCGCGGATTTTTGCGGCTCCGCCGCGCCCGACGGCGCTGGAGTCTCGGCGGTCATGGGGCGCGACATACCTTCATCGGCCTCCAGCGCCTCGACAAAGGACAGATCTTCTTCCACGGCTTCGGTCGCGACGGGCGCCTTGGGCGGACTGTCCTGCTCAATCGCGTCTTCAAACGCCGTCTCGGCCGCCGGCGCAACGGGCTCAGCCGGTTTTTCCGGGACGGGCTCGGCCGGCGCTTCAGATACGACCGCCTGCGGCGGCGCGGGGGGTTCGGGCGCAGACGGTTGATCCATCCGGTCGACGTCCAGTGAGTGGGTTTGGACCGGATGCGGAGTGAAGGTCTCCTCGTCGTCATCGGTAAACATATCGTCATCGTCTTCGTCGTCCCGGTCGGTCATTCGCACGGGTGAGGCGAGCAGTTCCTCGGCCGGCTCGGATAGTTCAGATTCATCGAGAAGAGCGACGGCCGTTTGTGACCCGGTGGGCGGTTGGCCGGCCGGATCAGCGTGAGGAGCGGGCGTGGGGCCGGCGTCGGAGACACCGGCACTTGGGGCGGCGGAGGCGCTGACCCGGCTGCCGTCGGCCGGTTTGGGCGCGTTGACCGTGACCATCACCGGGGATTCGATGTCCAAGAGTTCGAGTTCGGGAACCTCCGCCGGCGGCGTCGACGAGTGGGATGGGTCCGAATCGGGTTCTACGGGAGCGGATGCTAGATCTTTTTCTAGATCCTGGAGAAGCGAGTCGAGATTGGAGAGATCAAGTTCCTCCCCGGATTTAGACTCTTCGGCCATGGAAATCCCTCACCCTTCGTTCAGCGCGACGCCGAGGCGCGGATGTTCGTCAGAACCTCCTCGATGTCCTGTTTCGGAATCGTGCTGTCCAGTTTGATGAGATCATCCGCTTTGACATTCCGCAAGTCTTCGAGGCGTCGGTATCCGGCGTCGAACCAACGGGCGATGGATTCCCTCGGGATTTTGCGGATCATGCGCACGTCGGTCACAAAGACTTCCCGGTAATCATCCGTGTCGTAGGCGAGTTTATCTTTGGGAAGTTTTCGGATGGCCGCGATCAAGTCCGATGCTTCCTTGGCCTCGATGCCGGCCTTGGCCGAGAGTTCCTGGATTTTTGTCTGGAGGAGCAGATCCGGCCGATGCCAGCCGGCGGAATAAACCTGGGCCGCCAGCCTCGGTTTGATCCCGCCGAGCCGGCAGAGTTTGACGATGAACATTTTTCGAGCAAGCGCCGGCTCGAGTGTATCGGCGGCGCTGTCAGATTTGGCCGGCCTTGCCGGAGTGGCTGCCGAGCGCGCGGCTGCTGGAACATCGGCGACGGAGATCGGCTGGGCCATGTCGGGTCCCTCGATCCGGCCCTCCGCATTGATCACAGCGTACCCGCCGCGCTTGGGATCGCCGATCGACGGCCATATCCGCTCCACCAGCTCCAGGGCGCGGCTGAAATTGGGAGTCTCCTCATACTCGGTCGAGACCGCGACCGCGGAGAGAGTCTGAATGGGCACCTGCCGGCCCTGACCCAGCTCGTAGAGGGTGAGGATTTGCTCGTTGAAAGTTTTTCGCGCCTTTTCGAATCCCGTGCCGATATCGGCGGGTCGGGCGACCACCACGAAATACAAATCCTCCGTGATTGCCTTGGGGCAGTTTTTGCCCATTGCCGCGTCAATGGCCGCCGTCGCCATTTTCTTGATGACACCGCGGTTGGCCCGGCCGAACGCGTGGATGTAGTCGCGGGAGAAGTTGGCATGAAAGAACACCACCATCTGTTCCTCGCGGGTTTTTTTCGCCATCTCGTACATCCGGGCGGAGACCGACTCATCGGGCCAGCCGGTGGCGGCGTCGACCATGTCTTTCGATGCGTTGTCATCACCGCCCCGCAGTTCCTCGATCGCCCGGACCAGGTCGGCCAAATCGCCAAAATCCTCCGGATCAAGCCCGGCCTTTCGGTTCTGGCTGATGGACAGGGTCAGGTCCCGGAGCGGGATGCGGATTTCGGCGTGATGGAGAAATCCAATAAAGGCCAGAAGAGCCGCCCCGGCGATCAGCCAGAAGAGGCTGTCCCGGATCATCGTTTGTGTGAGGTAATCCTGGCGCGATTCGTCATTGGCCTGGATCAGCAAAAGATACTCCGGCGATTTGGGTGTGGCCGGGAAGATATAGGTGAATCGCCGCTGATCCAGCCGCCGGAGAGAATGGAACTCCTGTTCCCGGAATGAATTGGCCGGCAGAAAGGGGAGCGCGGAGAGTTTATCCATCTGAACCGAAAAGGCCATTTGCCAGTCGCCGGTGCGGTCGCCCCGCCGATAGAGCGCCGCCTGAACGAACTCGATCGACGGGCTGGCGTCGCTTTGCCGGTCGAGCGTTTGTTCGGCAACCGTTGCGAAGCGCGAATGGAGATCGACCGGATTGGCCAGCGGGTCCAGGATCTGGCTGCCGACGGATTTAAAGGACTCGATCAGCTGCTGATCCAGGAGTCCTTCCAAGCGCTGATAATTGGTATAGACGCTGAACGCCCCCGCCGGCGCAAGAACCATGAGCCCCGCCACGAAGAGTTTAAAATAGAAAGACCTCGCGCCCGAGTTCATCGGGTCCTGCGGCCGGCGATGGCGGCGGCGCCGGGAAAAACGGCGCGGCTGCCGAGGAGTTCTTCAATCCGAAGCAATTCATTGTATTTCGCCATCCGGTCGGTCCGGCAGAGAGAGCCGGTTTTTATCTGGCCGCATCCCATGGCCACCGCCAGATGCGCGATGGTCACGTCCTCGGTCTCGCCGGACCGGTGGGAGACGACGGCGGCGTATTGGTGAGCCAGCGCGTGTCGGACACAGTCGATGGTTTCGGAGAGAGACCCGATCTGGTTGAGTTTGATGAGAATCGCGTTGGCCGCGCCCATCGCGATGCCCTTTTCCAGCCGTTTCCGATTGGTCACAAAGAGGTCGTCGCCTACCAGCTGGACGCCGCCGCCGATCTTTGCCGTGAGGCGCGTCCATCCCTCCCAGTCATCCTCGGCGATGCCGTCCTCAATCGAGATGATCGGATACTGCCGGACCCAGTCGGCCCAGAAATCAACCATCTCCGCCGGCGTCAGGGTCCGGTTGCCTTCGCCTTCCAGAACGTATCGGCCGTTTTCGAAGAACTCGGTGGCTGCGGGATCAAGAGCGATCCAGACATCGCTGCCCGCGCGAAGACCTGTCGCGTGGATCGATTCCAGAATCAGATCCACCGCCTCCCGGTTCGCCCTGAGATTCGGCGCGAACCCGCCTTCGTCTCCGACAGTGGTCGACAGACCCTTGGATTTCAAAACCGATTTCAGGGCGTGAAAGAGTTCCGCGCCGTACCGGAGCGCCTCGGAAAAAGATGGCGCGCCGGCCGGCATCACCATGAATTCCTGGAAATCGACGGTGTTATCGGCGTGTGCGCCGCCGTTAAGGATGTTCATCATCGGAACCGGCAGGACGCGCGCGTCGGGTCCGCCCAGATAGGCAAAGAGCGGGATGGACTGATGCGCGGCTGCGGCCTTTGCGCAGGCGATGGACACTCCGAGAATGGCGTTTGCGCCGAGGTTGCCCTTGTTGGAAGATCCGTCGAGATCACAGAGGGTGCGATCGAGTTCCTCCTGCCGGGTTGGATCGCGCCCGATGAGTTTCGGCGCAATCACGGTCCGAACATGACCTACCGCCTTTCGAACACCCTTGCCGCCGAATCGAGTCGGGTCCCCGTCCCGCAGTTCCACCGCCTCGAAGGTTCCCGTCGATGCCCCGGACGGCACGGCCGCGCGCCCGAAGGCTCCCCCCTCCAGACACACGTCTACCTCCACCGTGGGATTTCCCCGGCTGTCCAATATTTCCCGCGCTCGAATGTCCGCTATCTTGGGCATCCCCACCACCTGAACCTCTTGCGAATGTTGGCATTGCGTCTACTACGGGCCAGGCCGGGTGTCAACACGGGAGGCGCAGGATTGCAGCGCTGTGTCCCCACGGCTGCCGACCCTCGGACCGTGAAAGTCGGATGAGGTTTGATTTTGACATCTGACCGTATCGATCATATAATCGTAATACGAAGCTAAAATCGATAGAGGAGGAACAAAACTATGGAGTCGGTATCCATATCGCCGAAATTTCAGGTCGTTATTCCGAAGGATATCCGCGAGCGATTCAAGTTAAAAGCCGGAGAAAGAATGGTCTTGATCCCCTACGAAGGTCGGATTGAGATGGTTTTGGAGAGAAGCATCAAATCCATGCGCGGGTTTCTTAGAGGGATGGACACCGAAATTAAGCGGGATAGAAACGAACGGATATGAATTTGGTAGATTCGAGTGGGTGGCTTGCCTATCTTACCGATGGACACAATTCGGACTTTTTTGCGAAAGCGATTTTAGGAACGGAGGAAATCGTCGTTCCGACAATAGTATTCTATGAAATATTCAAAAAAACCCTATCAGATAAGGGAGAAGAGTTCGCTCTCCAGACCATAGGTCAGTTACACAAGTATACCGTTGTCGATTTGGACGAGGATCTTTCATTGTCTGCCGCACGTATCAGCCATGAGCGCAAAATTCCCATGGCCGACAGCATCATTTATGCAACGGCAAACAAATTTGGGGCAACCATCTGGACACAAGATAAAGATTTCAAAGATTTGCCGAATGTGAAATATGTTCAGAGGAAAAGGTAGCTGGCCCGCGCTGGATGACAGACGATATTCCGCCACCGCCTCCATAGCGCGAATGTAACGCGAAACGGGGGCGGATGCAACGATTTTGTCTAGGGGACGACGACGTATACCTTGATGGAACCCGATTCAAATGTTAACACCGCAACTGAGGCAAAATCTTACAAATGAGCGACAAGGACGACGCACCGATGGAAAATCCGGTTGAAATCCACATTGACATAAAACTTGCTGGCGCCGGTTTCGCTACTCCAGAGGAACTTGCGACCCGGAAGGAGATGATATGTGGATGTCGATTACCCATCGGACGGCATGCCGGTTTGGCAGGCCGATCCCGTGGGCCCGGATTGAATTTCGAGTCCTGCCCGTCAACTTGATCGAACAGTCGATTCTGAAACTGCGGTTTTCCATCGAGCCCTTGTGCGCGCTGACGGAACGGATTGACGGGTGGGGCAATTTGTACAAAGAGGCCGTGTGGAATTCGCCCATCGAGTCCTGGCAGCTGGCTGTCGACCTCGTTGTCAACGGCCTCCGGGAAAATCCGTTCGATTTTCCGCCATCGGCGCCCGCCCGCCCCATTCCGCCGCCCGGCGCGTCGGAATGGCCGCCTGAGACACTGACGTATCAGTGGTCGGAGCGGGATAACTGGGATACGGATCCGCGGGTTGAGTTGTGGGCGAGAGAGTCGACGGCCGGTATGACTGGGGCGTTTCAAAAAGTTCACGCGCTGATGAGGCGAATTCACGAGGAATTTACATTCAGACACGGCGTGACGGATGTGAAGACAGCTCCCGGAGAAATTTTGCAGCTGCGCATGGGCGTGTGCCAGGATTTCGCCACGCTCCTGATCGCGGCCGCACGATCCCTGGGTCTGCCCGCGCGGTACGTGAGCGGGTATGTATACGAAGGCCCTCGATCGAAGCGGTCGGGTCCGGCGCCGGTGGGTCACGGGTGGGCGGAGGTCTATTTTCCGGAAATCGGCTGGCGCGGGTTTGACGCGCTCAACGGCATCCTGGCCTGCCACACCCATATCCACGTTGCCCACGGCCGATGGTACGCTGATGCCGCGCCTGTGATCGGCAGGCTGGGCGGCGTGAGCATTGAACAGTCGACGGTGACCGAGATACAGGTGGACCGGGCGGATTCCGATGGAAGGATCGTTGAGGAAGGATCATGACGTTTTGTCTGGGGATGCGGTGCGATGACGGCCTGCTGGCGCTGGCGGATACGCGGATCACCGCGGGAAACGAGTCTTCCACGGCCGGGAAAATCACCGTTCATCAGTATGCCCATCACTCCCTGTTCATCATGACATCGGGTCTTCGATCCGTACGGGACAAGGCGCTGGCGTTTTATGAGGAACTCCTGTCCAAAAAGGAACGGTCGATGACGAAAACATTTCAGGCCGTGGACGCGTTCGCCAAACAGATCCGCCGCGCCCGGAGGGAAGACGCCGCCACTCTTCGCAAAAGCGGCCTCGATTTCGACATCCACGGACTTGTTGGGGGACAGCTCGAAGACGACGAAGAACACAAATTGTATCTGGTGTATCCGGAGGGCAACTGGGTCGAGGTCGACCGCTCGACGCCCTATTTCATCATCGGCCAGAGCGGGTATGGCAAGCCGCTCCTGGACCGGGCCTTTTCGACGGAGGTCGACCTGGAGACGGCGTTTAAGCTGGCCATTCTGTCCTTTGACGCGACCCGGACGAGCGCGACGGACGTGGATCTGCCGATCGACGTCGTCATGTACCGTCGGGACGCGTTCCGGATAGCGGAGCGGCGGTTTGATGAGCCGGATTTGAAACAGATCATGGAATTCTGGAATCGTGGAGTTCGACGGCTGGTGTCGGAAGTGCCGGGAGATCTGGTGGAGCGGCTGTTCAGTGAACTGGAAAAATCTCCCGCGCGGCCTTCCAAACGATCTCCGAAACCCGCCGACCGCCGGTCAGACTGATCCGAATGCGATATCGGCGGCGACCGCCGAGAGCTGGAGCAGGGAAAGAATTCCGTTCAGTTGAAAAAACGCCGGGCCGATCCGGCCGTGCCGCGCGAGGACATGCTCGTATATCAGAAGCCCCAGGACAACCGCCTGGGATAGAAAATAAATCCGGCCCAGTCCCGCCAGGTGACCGTACCCGAAAAACAACATCAACGTCAGCGTGTGAAATCCCTGCGCCGCTCGCAGCGCCTTGTCCTTTCCCAACCGCGCCGGCAAAGAAAAGAGGCCCGCGCGGTGGTCAAAATCGATGTCCTGGCAGGCGTAGAAGACATCAAATCCCGCCACCCAGAAAACAACCGCGAGTCCCAAAACCAAAGTCGGCGCCGTGACCGCGCCCAGAATCGCGATTTCGGCGGCGATGGGGGCAGCCCCCAGCGCTGCGCCGAGCGCCAGATGCGACCACTGGGTAAATCGTTTGGTCAGGGAATAAAACGTGAGATAGGCCAGAAGAAGAGGCGAGAGATAGAAGCAGAGCGGATTTAATTTCCAGGCTGAAAAAACCAGCACACCCGCGCAGGCGGCCGCGAATCCGCTGGCGGCGGCCGGTGAGATGGCGCCTGTAGGCAGATGACGGCCTGCGGTACGGGGATTTTGGGCGTCAAATTCGCGGTCGAGGATGCGGTTCATCGCCATCGCGAACGCCCGGGCCGCGGTAAAGGCTGTGACGATCCAGGCCAGAGACGCGCCGACTCCGCCGTCCGGCGCTGCCACGCGAAAGGATTGGATTGCTGCGATGAGACAGAAGGGCAATGCGAAGAGAGTGTGCGCGATTTTGATGAATTCGAAGAAATCGAGAACTTTTTTGATTGCGGATCTAGGCGGCGCCGTGGACGCCGGATCTCAGTTCCAGCACGGTCACTTCCGGTGGGCAGCCGATTCTCATGGGAATCACTACGGCGCCCACTCCGCGCGAAATGTACATGACCCCCCGGCCGACCGGATAGAGACCGGCGACATATTTCTGACCGAACCGTGAGGACGATGCGATCTGGCCGAGCATGGGGATCATGATCTGACCGCCGTGGGTGTGACCGCAGAGAATCAGTCCGTCGAATGCCGGGCCCAGCATGGGGGCCAGGTCCGGGGAATGTTCCAGGATCAGGCTGCCAGGATGGCCGCTGACCCGCTCGATTTGTTCCCGCAGGGACTTGAGCGGCTGATTGCAGTAATTGTCCAGTCCGATGAAGTCCAGCTGTTGATGGTCTTTATGCAGAGTCACGACTTCGTTTCTCAAAAGGCGTATGGAAGAATGATCAAAGGATCGGGTTGCCAGGTCCGGCCCGCTCATGAATTCATGGTTTCCCAGAACCGCAAAAACACCCATGGGCGCCGCCAGACCCCGGACGATCGACAGAAATTCCCGGATATCTCCTCTGGCGCCCCAGCCGGAGATGAAATCGCCTCCGAGACAGATCAGATCCGGCCGGACACTCATCGCGATTTCGGCGGCGCGCTCAATCAACGCGGGCCGGACGCCCGGACTGCCCTGATGAAGATCGGTGAGGAGCGCGATCGTCATGCCCTCAAATGCGCGCGGCAGGTCCGGCCGGCGGACGCGGACGCGAACCAGTTCGATCTCCTCCGGTGACAGACCCAGGCCGTTGAAGAAGGATGAAGATGAGGATGAGGACGAAACCGCCGTCGCGCTGAAGGCGACGGCGGTTTTTAAGAATTCTCTCCGATTCAAATGCGTTGACTTTCTCCCGAACTCAACCGTAAACGTCGATATTGGCTCCCGGACTCGAGCCCGATTTCGAAATCATGCTTGAAATGTCGGGCCCCGCGGTCGGGATGGTGGGCGCGGGCGCTTTGAACGCCTGCGACACCGCGTCGTAGGAGAACCCTCCGCGCCCGGAAGCGCTGATATTGGCCTCCGCGCCGCGGTAATCGATGCCAATGGCATCCGCTATGCTTGGCATGCGTTGTAGACCCCCTGGTATCCGGTTCGGCCCATTCGGGTAAATCCACGGCACTCAACATCCAGGTAGAAACCAACGCCCGTGGCCGAACACTGCAATGCGTCGACGTCGTCGTCCATGACAACGTTCGCCGATCAGGTGCGGCTATTGTCCGGCATGGATGGGCCGAAGTCAAGTTTAAGATTCGCCGGTCACAGTACCCGCAGCAGCAGACCCTTCAGATAATCGCCCTCCGGGTGGTCCAGACTCACCGGGTGGTCGATGTCGGGGCCAAACCGCGAGAGAATTTGCGCCTGCCGGCCCGCGTCCACGGCGGCGGAAAAGACAACTTTCTGAAAAAGGTCCGGGCCGACATGATGGGAACAGCAAAACACCGCCAGGAGGCCGCCGGGATTTAGCGCTTTCATCGCCAGCCTCTGGATGTCCTTGTATCCCCGGCAGGCGCCGTCGACTTCGGCCCGGCGCTTGGCGAAACTGGGCGGATCAAGGACGATGAGATCAAATGGCCCAATTCCGTCGGCCCGGAGATATCGGAAGGCGTCGGTGATGATAAATTCGGCGGCCGGCAGCAGGACATCCCTGTCGCTGCCGGCACTAGGCCTTCCATGGCCGGCGGCCGATCCGCCGTGTCGCGCCCAGTTTTCTTTTGTCAAGCTGATTGCCTGCGCGGACGAGTCCACGAAGGTCACGCCGGAAA